>DAISYI010000044.1:3348-9614 GCA_036825385.1 Lachnospiraceae bacterium
GTCTATTATTTTCAGGTGTCAAAAAGCTTCTCTGCTCGTAAACTACCTTCTTAGGTTCTTCCTTTACTACAGGAATCTCAATCTTCTCTTCCTTAGGAACATACGGAGTAAAATCGACGTTATCTTCCTTTAAAACGATATGTTCTGAAACATCTTTATACTCATATTCCTTTTTACTTGATTCTTGATTAGAGTCTTCGATTTCTTCGTCGGAAAAAGCATTCGATCTACTTTCGAAAGGTTCAAAACTGACTTTTGTTGATTCGATTTCTTTTTCCGAAGAATAAATCGGGATTACATCGATATCTTCTCGTCGAATAAGCCTTTCATGAACAGCTACTGTAAGTTCTGTGTAGATTTCTTCTTTATTCTCGATTCGAACCTCTTCCTTCTTCGGATGAAAGTTTACATCGACCTTTCCAGCTGGGAAAGACAGGTTCAAAATAAAGAATGGATACTGATGCTGCATAAGATAGCCTTTATATCCGTCTTCTACAGATTTTGAAAGCATCTTTCCGTGAACGTATCTGCCATCTACAAAGAAAGATTCAAACTTTCTATTTCCACGATTTAAGATAGACTTTCCAATGAAGCCATCACCTTTCATGTTTGCAGTTTCAAACTCGATAGGAAGAAGATTGTTTGCTACCTCTCTACCGTAAATTCGATAAATAGCATCTTTAAGGTTACCGTTTCCAGGAGTAACGAGTTTTTCCTTGTTCTGATTTATAAATCTGAAAGAAATATCAGGGTGAGAAAGCGCTAGATGCTCCATCAAATCCTGAATTTTAAGTCCTTCTGTCTTTGGAGAACTTCTTTCTAACAGGTGTGTTATAGAACAAATCAGAAATGATAAATGTAGTTCCTTTAGGAGCGCCTATTTCAGAAAAAGCTACTTCTTTCCCACCTTCTATCTGATACGAAACGCCAACAGGATTATCTTCTGTTTTTGTAAGAAGGTTTACTTTGGCGATTGCAGCTATAGAAGAAAGTGCCTCACCTCTAAAACCTAGAGTCTTTACATCGTAAAGGTCATTCTCGTCTGTGATTTTACTAGTAGAATGGCGAAGAAAAGCTTTCTTAATCTGGTCAGCTCGAATTCCATCTCCATCATCAGTTACTCTGATGTATGAAATACCACCATCTTTGATTTCAACAGAAATAGATGTAGAACCAGCATCGATAGCGTTTTCTACAAGCTCTTTAACAACAGAAGAAGGTCGTTCAATGACCTCTCCTGCTGCAATCTTATCAATTGTACCTTCACTTAGAAGATTGATTGTTCCTTTTACCATCTGTTTTTAACCTTTTTCTGAATTGAATCAAGCTGATTAAGTGCTTCAATAGGTGTCATTGCGCTAATATCTAAAGCGCGAATCTCATCTAAGATATCTTTATCGCTCAAAGTATCGAAGAATGACATCTGATTATCGAGTTCGTCAGAAGTATTAGAATCCTTCTTCTTTGAAGTTGCTTTCGCCGCTTCACCTTTAGCTTCAATATTCTCAGTAATTGTAGAAAGATCGTTCTCTGAGATTTCTCTTAGAAGTTCTTCCGCTCTATCAATTACATCCTTAGGCAAACCAGCAAGTTTAGCTACTTCGATACCGTAACTTCTGTCTGCTCCACCTTTAACAATCTTTCTCAAGAAGACAATTCCGTCTTCATTTTCCTTTACTGCACTACAGAAGTTATGAACTCCAGCGAGTTTTCCTTCTAGTTCAGTAAGTTCGTGATAATGAGTAGCAAATAGTGTTTTAGCACCGATTATCTTAGGATTGCTTACATATTCGACTACTGCCCAAGCTATAGAAAGACCATCAAATGTAGATGTTCCTCGTCCGATTTCGTCGAGGATAAGCAGTGAGTTCTTTGTTGCATTCTTTAAGATATTAGCAACTTCGTTCATCTCTACCATAAATGTAGACTGACCTGATGCAAGATCATCAGATGCACCTACTCGTGTAAAGATTCTATCACAGATGGATATATCCGCGCTGTCCGCAGGAACAAACCTGCCCATCTGCGCCAGAAGCACGATCAGCGCGTTCTGACGCATATATGTAGATTTACCTGCCATATTAGGGCCAGTAATAATAGCCATACGATTATCCTTATTATCGAGGTATGTATCGTTGTCTACGAAGAGCGTATCTTTCAGCATCTTCTCTACTACCGGATGACGTCCAGCGATAATCTTAATCTTACCTCGTTCGTTAATCTTTGGTCTTACAAATCTGCCCTTTTCGGCAGTTACAGCCATAGAGATTAAAGAGTCAAGGAGAGCAATTGATTTTGCTGTCTTCTGAATACGAATAACCTGATTTGAAATCTCATCTAGAATCTGGTTATAAATCTCATTCTCAAGATGTGTAAGTCTGTCTTCCGCTCCGAGAATTTTATTCTCCATTTCTTTGAGTTCAGGAGTATAGAATCTCTCGGCATTTGTAAGAGTCTGCTTTCTGATATAGTAATCAGGTACTTTGTCGAGGAATGAATTGGTAACCTCGATATAGTAGCCAAATACTTTGTTGAATCTAACTCGAAGTTTAGTGATTCCAGTTTTTTCCTTCTCCTTTGCTTCAAGGTCGAGAAGCCATTTCTTACCGTCTGTTTGAGCGAGTCTAAGCTCGTCTACATCAGGATTAAATCCAAGACGAATAATTCCACCATCGTGAACAGAAACTGGCGCTTCATCATCGATAGCATCTGTAAGAAGTTTATTTATATCAGAAAGTGAATCAATACCTTCATTAACTTCCTTTATAAGCGCTGAATCAAATGATTCTAGAATGCTTTTAATTCCAGGAATTGCTGAAAGCGAATTTCTGAGAGCCAATAAATCTCTAGGATTAGCCGTTCTATATGATACACGTGTAAGAAGTCTTTCCAAATCATAAACAGGATTTAAGTACTCTCTCAACTCTTCTCTGTCTACGATATGCTGAAGAAGTTCAGATACGGCATCCAATCTCTTCTCAATTTCAACTTTATTCTTAAGAGGCTGGAGCATTCTAGCACCCATAGCAGTCTTCGTATGATCAAGAACCCAAAGTAGAGATCCACGTTTTTCTTTATCACGAAGTGTCTCTGTAAGCTCTAAGTTTCTTCTAGTCTGGCTATCGAGTTCACAGAATGCTGAATCCTTATATACAGTTATGTCTAGGATTGTAAGTAAATCGCTCTTCTGTGTTTCTTTGACATAGCGAAGGATTGCGCCAGATGAAAGAACTCCAGAAGAAAGATCAAAGATATATGAATCTTCAAGTTTCTGCTTTGAGAACTGTCTCTTTAAAACAGCAGTCGCTTTCCCTTCATCGAAATATGAAGCATCGAGAACCGTAACAGGAATTCTAAACTCGTTTCTCAAATGTTCAATATCAATCCCTGAAAGTGCGAATGTTTCATTACAAATGATTTCAGATGGCTTGAACTTCTGAAGTTCATTTAGAAACTCGTTTTTGTCATTAAGCTCTGTTACCTTAAAATCACCTGTTGTGATATCACAGAGAGTGATTCCATAAACATCACCAAATGAACAAACAGACATAAGATAGTTATTTCTAGTCTCATCAAGTGAGTTCGCATCGATATTTGTACCAGGAGTAACGACTCTGATTACACCTCTCTTAACCATACCCTTAGCATCTTTCGGGTCCTCGAGCTGTTCACAGATAGCTACTTTGAATCCTCTATTTACTAATCGATTTATATATGAATCTGCTGAATGAAATGGAACTCCACACATAGGAGCTCTCTCTTCGAGACCGCAGTTTTTTCCTGTAAGTGTTATCTCTAATTCCCTAGAAACAGTACGCGCATCGTCGAAAAACATCTCATAGAAGTCGCCTAGTCTGTAGAAAAGAATACAGCCAGGATATTCATCCTTCGTAGTGAGATAATGCTGCATCATAGGAGTTAGTTTTTCTCTGTCCAATGTTTCCATTTAAGTATTGCTCCGTCTAATATCTATCTATAATCTTCTCAGCAATTTTGATACCGTCCATGGCAGCTGAGGTTATACCACCTGCATAGCCAGCGCCTTCTCCACATGGGAAAAAGCCTTTAATGCTACTCTGGCCATCTTCTTCTCGCTGAATTCGAACTGGAGATGAGGTACGGCTTTCGATTCCGCTTAGGATTACATCATCTTTCGCGAAACCTTTTATCTTCCTATCGAAAGCTTTCATACCCTCGATAAAGGAATCATTTATATCTTCTGAAAGGATTTCTCTCAAGTTTGCAAATCTAGTCTGACCTTTAATCATTGATTCATATGAACCATAAGATGTAGAAACCTTATTGGCTACAAAGTCTCCAAATAACTGCTGAGGAACATATCCCTGACCGAGTTCATATGCCTTTCTCTCGATCCTTTCCTGGAATTCAAGTGATGCAAGTACAGAATCACTCTCGAAGTCCTTAGCTCCAACCGAAACAATAATAGCTGAATTTGCATTTTGGCTATCTCGTCCGGAATAACTCATTCCATTTACAACCATACAGCCTTCGTCAGATGAAGCATTAACTACATATCCTCCTGGACACATACAGAATGAATAGATACCACGTCCAGACTTTGTGTTATATGTAAGCTTGTAAGGTGCAGCACCTAAGTCTCCAGAAAGACGACCGTACTGACTCATATCGATAAAGTCCTGAGGATGTTCCACTCTGAATCCGACAGCGAAATCTTTCGACTGCATAGGAACAGACAAGTCATTCAGACGTCTGATTGTATCTCTAGCACTATGGCCAATAGCGAGAACTACATCATCTGATTCAATCCATTCTGAATCATTAACGCATACAGCATTTATCTTTCCGTCAGAAAATCTAAAATCTGTTACACATGACGAGAATCGGAATTCTCCGCCTAAACTCTCGATTTCTATACGAAGATTCTTAATAATCTTCTTTAATTCATCTGTTCCAAGATGTGGTTTTGCGTCATAGAGAATTTCTTCCTTCGCTCCACATCTAACAAAAGTTTCAAGAACAAATGTATTTCTTCCAAATTTATCGTTTACCTGTGTGTTTAGCTTTCCATCAGAGAATGTTCCGGCTCCGCCTTCGCCAAATGAAACATTACTGTTTCTGTCTAGCTTATTCTCTTTCCAGAAGGTTTCGATATCTTTAGCTCTTTCATCTACCTTCTTGCCTCGCTCTAGAACGAGAGGCTTTAATCCAGCTTTAGATAGAATTAACGCACAGAATAACCCTGCAGGGCCAGCTCCAATAATAATTGGGCGTTTAGCGGGTTTTGAATCAGGTTCCTTGATTTCTAAAACCACAGGTTTGTATTCTTTAATTGAGTTGTTTTTAATGTTTGATTTTAATATAGTTCTTTCTATCGAACTATCAAAAAGTTCTACTGCCAATGTGTAGACATAGTAAAGAACAGGCTTCTCTCTAGCATCAATAGAACGTCGAACAAGTTTTATATCTTTGATCATGTTCTTGTTGATTTTAAGAAGCTTGGCAGCTTTCTTACGTATGTCTTCATTCGAAGATTTATCTACGTTTAGTTTTACTGAACTTATCTGTATCATTTATTCATTATCCTATCTGATGCAATAATTGCAGTTGAAAAAGCCAAATAAAGGTTATATCCGCCACAAATGCCGTCTACATCGAGAAGCTCACCTGTTACATAAAGATTTGGAATCAATTTAGACATCATATTTTCGTCAATCTCATCGAGATAAACTCCGCCGCTTGTAGTCTGAGCTGCTTTAAATCCATCATTACCTTCAATTACAAAAGAATCTACCTTTATAGCATTATAAATTGCTTCAATTTCGTTTTCACTGAGTTTGCTTGCACTCATATCACCCGAAACACGAGCAACTGAAATAACGTGATTTAATAGCTTATCTGGCATAAGTGTCGAAAGAGAATCAAATACACTTCTTTCCTGATTGAAACGATTCGAAAGCTCATCTCGTAAATCATCTTCTGAAAAATCAGGTAAATAATCTACTTTGATTTCTACCTTTTTAGAACTATCCATCGCTCTAATAGCAGGTGAAGAAAGTTCAAATATACAAATTCCTGATAGACCTTCTTTAGTAAACTGTACTTCGCCTTCTGATTCACGTACTAATCTTCCGTCGATATACAAAGAATTTTTCGCTATCTGTCGAAGACCAGAAAGATTCTTATCAAAAGAAGAGACTTTAAGAGGGCAAAGCGCCGGTAAAGTCTTGTTCAATGAATGTCCAAGTCTATATAGAAGTTTATACCCCGCTCCATCGCTTCCAGTC
>DAISYI010000044.1:9624-10132 GCA_036825385.1 Lachnospiraceae bacterium
GAATAAGCTTTTTCGCGGTAGCGAGAAGTGGTCTTTCCGCATCTTTAGAACTCCTCTCTCCGTAAAGATAGAATGTCTCGTTCTCGTATTTAATCTCGCGGACCTTTGATTCTAAACGAAGTTCAACATTATCTTTTAGAAAGCTATAGGAAAAAGCCTTCACAACTGATTTTGCTGAAAAAGAATATGGATAATAGTACCCATTTACATTTTTCACTGAAATCGAAAGCTTTTTTAGTTCTTCGAGAAGTCTTTCGTTTGGAACTTTTTCAAATATGTTTGAAACAAAAGAATCATCGCTGCTAAAAAAGCAGGATGATCTAATGTTTTCATTCGTAATATTACATCTGCCATTTCCAGTCAGACTAAGCTTCTTTCCAACCTCTTTTGTCCCTTCGAGAACGAGGATGGAAAGATCTGACTTAGACAGATATGAGGCGGCCATAAGTCCTGAGGCGCCTGCTCCTATAATACAAACATCATAAATCTTCAAATCTATACTCTCTTT
>DAISYI010000044.1:10142-10483 GCA_036825385.1 Lachnospiraceae bacterium
ACAAGTTTATATCCTTTAGGGAACTTTCTGAGTTCCTCTTCTGTAATTCCACGAACTTTTATGATTGCTACGAAGTAAGTGAAAACACCAACCGCAATCGCAATAAACGTGGACACTGGATTTGAATTTGTAATTAGGTGAACAAGTTTGTATGAGATATATACACAGATTCCCATAATCATAGATGCTAAGAGAGGAAGCAAATATGTCTTTGTTATATTCTGTCTCGCTCTAGTATATCTACGAAGGGATAATCTATTAAGTAAACTCATCAGTACTCCATAGAAAAGGAGTGCAATCTGTACACCGTAAATATTAGCGTTGAATACTTCAAGTAAAAG
>DAISYI010000044.1:10493-12437 GCA_036825385.1 Lachnospiraceae bacterium
TGCCCACCTTTGACAGGCCCTACGACATGTGGCAGTTCACCGCCAGCGGCGGCGAGGAGTTCCTCACCATCGGCAATATGATAGGAGCGTTTTTTACAGGTTCTGTCATACGGTTAATACCCTGAAGGAGTCCATTTGTAAGAGTTGAAAGACAGAAAAATGGAACACTTATTACACTTACCATAAGCATTAACGCTGATGTCTTGTCCGCATCATGGAACAAAAGCAAAAGAATCGGATGTGCGAGTACAAATAAACCAATCGCACATGGGAATGCAATTACTGAAATAAATCTAGTAGCAGACATAATCTGGTGATTTACTTCGTTCATATCATTTTTTCTATATGATGCTGCTATCGCAGGCACACTACTTGCCGCGAGAGCTGAAGCTACAGAAATAGGAATATTCTTAAGTACGCTGACTTCTCCGGCATATACGCCCCACCAAACAGAAACCTGGTGCGGGTTATAGCCCTGAAGATGAACCACATTCTTAAAGATAAACATCTCTGAAATAGCAAATAAATTATATACAGCTGTACTTAAAAGAACCGGAATAATTGTAAAAATCAGAACCCTAAACACTGTTGTATATGATTCCACATTCCTTCTACTTCTACGGCTCTTTCTAAGTTTCTTCCTGAATACACTGCGGTATAAAAGCAGGATGAAAAGCATAAACAAAAGAGACGCAAGCGCTCCCATAGCTGTACCGAGTGTACCACCGGCCGCACCATAAGAAGCACTGTATTTCTTCTTTGACCCGAGGATTGCTCCTGCTCTAAGTCCATAGTTAAAGAGGTAGTAAGCTGCTACTACACTGACTATAGCATTTACTATCTGCTCTATAACCTGAGAAATCGCACTCGGAATCATAGTATGCATTCCCTGGAAAAAGCCTCTGATTACACCTACTATGGCAACTATAAGAATTACAGGAGCCAAAACTCTCAGAGCAGGTGCTGCAAGAGGTGTCTTAAGCCAGGAAGTAAAGGTGTCAGCGAAGACGAAGACAATCATCATTCCAATTCCGCCACTTAAGAGGGCGAAAACCAAAGAACCTATAAATGATCGTCTTACATTTTCGACTTCGCCTACTGCCATTCTCGAAGATACAATCTTAGAAACTGCTAATGGGAGACTATAAGAAGATACAATAAGTACGATATTGTAAACTGTGTAAGCTGTTCCGTAATAATCATTTCCGGTTTTTCCAATTATATTCGTGAGAGGTACTCTATATACTAGACCGATGATTCGGCTTACCATAGAGGCAATAGCTAGTATAGAGCCCTGAACTATTATTGTATTTCTTTTGGTTGTATTAGAACCCATTATTACATTCCTTTTTATTCAAAAGTATTTTTCTCTGCGTAATTATTTTCAATTACTGAAATCCATGTCTTACCAGGGTTAAGAACAATTTCTTTACCTGACTTGTCATAGTAATGTGTAACTGCCTTATCGCTATCCTTCTTCCAAGTAATATCGATAACTTTACCGTTTGTGATGAACTTACCAGTACCAGAACCAACTACTCCGAGGTTAAGTGTACCCTTATCAGCACTGAACTTAGCTGAAGATACATTTTCAAGGATAATGTTCTTTACAGTAATTGTCTTGCCATCAACTTTATCAATATGATCATTTCCAAACTGATGTCTTACATAAAGACCTGTGCTTGCGTCATATGTAAAGTAAGGCTTGTTATTGAAGAAGTAAAGGCTAACTTTGTTAGCTGATGCACCATCTTCAAGCTTGTTTTCCTTACCCTTTGTAGCGAATGTAAAGTGCTTATGCTCATCTGCATTGTATGTAGTATCGATTCCAAGTCTCTGTGCACCTTCTGCAAGACCTGCTGCTGAAGTATAAGCGTTATGAGGTGCCTTTCTATCAGATGTACGATAGAATGACTTACCACCTTTTGATGACATACCATTGAT
>DAISYI010000044.1:12447-13200 GCA_036825385.1 Lachnospiraceae bacterium
TCTGTAGACTCACCAAAATGAGTATAAATTGCATCATATTCAGCTGCGAAATATACATAGTAAGGTCTGCATGAACGAACATTACCTACTTTTTCCATGTTTCCAAGGTTTTCATAGATGGCCATGAGACGTGTGATTCCACCTTCTACAGGGCATTCATAGATAATTGATGCTGAATTAAGTCCATACTGAGGAATAGCGTCTTTAGTGTTCTCTGTCATAATAGCGTAAGGACGCATATTTCTCTCTTCTTTAGTGACTTCAAGACCTGTAAGAACACTAGTTGAATCCTTAGGTCCCTTTACAGTCTTAACTGTTTTTGTTGATGTGTTTTTCTTTGTTGCTTCTTTCTTCTTTCCGCAACCTGTGAGTGTTGTTGTAAATACAAGGCATAAAAGCATTACAATACTAAAAATTTTTTTGATCTGAAACTTCATTTTAATCCTCCTTTGATCTTGTTATGCCCAAATTATTAAGTATAAGAGTCTGTTTTTCTTCCATGACTAAACGTTCATCATCTTCCATATGGTCATAACCCATTAAATGTAACATACTGTGTGCTATAAGGAAAGAATATTCACGTTTAATACTATGATTAAACTCCTCTGCCTGTTCTATAACTTTTGGAATGCTTATTACGATATCACCAAGCATTACTTCACCAGTTTCAGGAGAAAAATTATCATCACTATCTTCTAGCGTCGAGAAATCACCTGGTGCTGGATAATCAACGAGCGGGAATGACAAAACATC
>DAISYI010000045.1:0-12287 GCA_036825385.1 Lachnospiraceae bacterium
ATTCTTTCCAGTTTTGTAAATTTAGACTCATCAATCACACGCACCATAGGGAACATCTTCATGATGTCTGAATAGATGTATGAAAGTCTCGCAGACTTACCATCGCCATTCAGCTTAGGCGAAGTGATGAACAGCCTATTCGAAGCCTTTGTAAGCGTAAGGTAGAGATAAAATCTCTGTCTAAACGCGCGCTCTCTCGCAGAAAGTGCAAGCTCATATCCCATCTCTTTAAGCTTCTCACGTTCTAGTTCTGAGAGAATACCGCCTCGAGAATCCGCCTTTGGAATCAATTCGTCTGTTGCACCGATGAGAAAAAGCACTTTAATATCAGCGAGCCTCGTTCTCTCAATATCACCGAAGATAACGCAGTCATTTGCAGGGGGAATCATCCCCACCTTCAAAGTATCAAAACCTGCTTCTAGAATCTTTGAGAATTCAGCTACTGAAAGCTTTATATCACCCAGGAGTTCTACCATCTTATCGAGTAGATCCATTAGAAGATCGTATATCTCATCATACTGACGAGCGAGATCTTCCTTTCCGTCCTCACGAAGCGATAATGCATGCTCTTTAAGGTAATCATATACTAAAGTGCTTTCAATAAGCTGATATAAGGCAGTCGCAATTTCTCGAACCGTCTTTTTCCCATGAGTCGCTGAATAGAAAGGCGCTATCAATTCATAGAAAGCCTCTCTAGTATTATCAATTTCTCCAAGCACTTCTTCAGTGTACTTGCGGGATTTCTTCGTAAATGGAACGCTATACTTCTTCCATCCGCGAATATTCATCGAAGTAATATAACGTTCAAATTCCGCTATATCCTGCGAATCTAAATATGGAATACGACATTTCAAAAGTCGAAGTACGTCGTTCACACGGAAGTCCTTGTCGACACACATAAGCGCGCGAAGCACGAATTCAAGAAGCGGATGGTTTGTCACCTTCATAGTCTGATCTACGAAGTAAGGGATGCTATACTTCTCGAAAGAATTCTGTGCTCTGTACGAATAATTCTCGACCGCCGATGTTACAACAGCGAAATCGCTATACTTATAGCCCTCTGTTCGTACGAGTTCACGAATCTTTGCTGAAACGAAGTCCATCTCATCATTCATATCGTTAAGTCGGTATAGATTAAGCGAACCTTCATGATAGAGCTCGTCCGGACATTTTTCACTCGTTCCACGGAATATCGTCTGCTCAAGAAATGACAGCGCAGAAGCCTCTTTAAAACGCATCGTGGATGAGTCCTTTAAGTAGATAGGCTCACCTACTTCTACCGCTTTTTCACGACAAATCTGAAGCAGAGACGCTATCATCTTCTTACTCATCTGAAAAAGCTCATGTTCTAACACTTCTCCTGTAAAGTTCTCATCTGTATCCATTGTTACAGTGACATAAGTCTGTGAAGCAAGTGGAATTAAAGTCGATAACAGCTTCATCTGAACCGGTGTAAATCCAGTGAAGCCATCGAGAACAATTACAGATTCTTTAAGCAGTTCGCTTTTTCCCGAGACATCCATAAGTCTCTCAAGTACATCTTCTGTAGTGATGTATTTACCATCTATAAATTCGTTGAAGCCCTCGTAAATAGATACGATATCATCTATCTTCATACGAAATCTTTCAGGGAAGCCTTCTGCTTCTCCCATTTCTTTTAATTCTTCGGGCGTGATACCGTACTGTGATAGTTCAGATAGGAAAGATCTGATTTCTGAAACGTAGCCAGCCTTCTTGAGTCCGATTTTCAGGACACTAAGTTCATCTTTCTTATCTTCAAAGATTTTACGTAAGATAAGACTCTTTCCTGTATCACCGAGGACACCCAGGGTATTGCTTCCTGTTTCATTGAAGACTCTATAAGCAAGCCTCATAAAGGAAAGAATCTCGATATTCATGACAGAATGAAAAGGATGCAGACGCACTATCTCCTTTTGCGTCTGCATCGTAAACTGTTCAGGGACAATCACAAGGAAATGCTTCGAAGGCATTTCCATTGATTCGTCGATTATTCTTTTTAATATTTCAGTAGTTTTTCCAGAACCAGAACCACCGATAACAAATGATAATGACATAAATCCCCCTTATTCATTCTCCTCCATCTTGAGAAGTTTCTTCTGCTGATCTGCAGTCATAAGTGAATCGAGAATTTCCTGCAAATCACCATTCATAATCTTGTCGAGCTTGTAAAGTGTAAGATTGATTCTGTGATCAGTTACACGCCCCTGTGGGAAGTTGTATGTTCTGATTTTCTCAGATCTGTCACCAGTACCAATCTGTGAAAGTCTCTCAGCTGATGCTTCTGACTGTCTTCTCTGAAGTTCCATGTCATAAAGCTTTGTTCTAAGGAGTGCGAAAGCCGTCTCCTTGTTCTGAAGCTGTGACTTCTCAGTCTGAGAGTAAATTACTATGCCTGTTGGATAGTGAGTAAGACGTACGGCTGAGTCAGTTGTATTTACGCACTGTCCACCGTTTCCAGACGCTCTCATAACGTCGATACGGATATCCTTGTCATTGATTTCGATATCTACATCTTCAGCCTCTGGCATAACTGCTACAGTAATTGTAGATGTATGAATACGTCCGCCTGATTCTGTCTCAGGAACTCGCTGTACTCGGTGTACACCTGATTCATACTTAAGGATAGAGTAAGCACCCTTTCCCTTTACCATAAAGTTTACCTTTTTCATACCGCCAATTCCAGTCTCTTCTACTTCGAGAAGTTCTGTTGACCAGCCTTTTGACTCTACATAGTGCTGATACATTCTGTATACTTCGGCAGCGAAAAGTGCTGATTCGTCTCCACCTGCACCACCACGGATTTCTACGATAACGTTCTTGTCATCGTTAGGATCCTTTGGAAGAAGAAGAATCTTGAGTTCATTTTCAAGAGTTGCTACATCTTCTTTTGCCTGTGAAAGATCTTCTTTAATCATTGCTCTCATCTCTTCATCAGATTCAGAGTCGAGCATTTCTAAACTATCTTCAATAGTCTGCTGTGCTTCTTTATATTTGAGATACGCCTCTGCGATTGGAGCGATTTCACCCTGCTCCTTCATAACCTGCTGAAGCTTCTGTGAATCATTTGCCACAGCTGGTTCACTCATCATGTTAAGGAGTTCCTTATTTCGCATGACGATATCATCAAGATGTTCAAACATTATACTTATCCTTTCGTTCCAAATACTATGCGTGGGTTATTCGCATAATCCCTAACCATCGCGACATCATAAAAACCATTGTCTTCCATGATTTTCATGACATCACTACTCTGGTCATATCCAATCTCAAAGAAAAGCTTTCCACCTCTCTTCAGATATTTGTCTGACTCAGAAGTAATTCTTCTATAGAAAATCAAACCGTCTTCTCCTCCATCGAGCGCCATCATCGGATCGTGTTCCTTTACTTCAACACTTAATCCTTCGATTACATCTGTACGGATGTATGGTGGATTCGATACGATTAGATCAAATTTTTCATCTTTAAGCGGTGAGAATAAATCGCCTTCTCTAAACTCTGCTCTATCTAAAAGGTTTAAGTTCTCTGCGTTTTTCCGCGAAACCTCAAGCGCAGCTGAGGAAAGGTCGAGTCCAATTCCTCTAGCCGTACTCTTATTCTTCAGAACCGAAAGAAGTATGCAACCGCTTCCAGTGCAGACATCTAGAATAAAAGCATTCTCAGGAATATTTCTAATAACTTCTTCTACTAGATTCTCAGTATCAAATCTAGGAACTAAGACGTTCTCATTTACATAGAATTTAAGTCCATAGAATTCCTGTTCATTTGTAATATGCTGCAAAGGGACATGACTAGCTCTTCTCTCTATGAATTCGAGATATTTATCTTCATCCTCTTTAGAAACTTCATCATGTGAATTTAAAAGGAAGTTATTCATATCGATGCCAAGAACATAAAACAGAAGTTCTTTTGCGTCCCAAACGAAATCGTCTATCCCTGCTTCTTTTAACTTAGTTTCTCCTATTTTTCGGAGTTCAAATACTTTCATAAATGCGACTCTCACTCAAAAAATAGGAGCTGAAGATTTACTTCAGCCCCTACATTTGTAGATAAATCAATGTGATTACTCAGCCTTGATTCCGTATTTTCTGTTGAACTTATCAATACGTCCACGAGCCTTAGCAGCCTTCTGCTGACCTGTGTAGAATGGATGACACTTAGAACATACTTCTACGTGGATGCTTTCCTTTGTAGAACCAGTTGTAAAAGTGTTTCCACAGTTACATGTTACAGTTGCCTGATAGTAATCTGGATGGATTCCCTGTCTCATTGTTTTCACCTCACCTATAATTATTATATAAAAGCTGAATCTATATATCAGCCCGTAACTGCATCCCGAAAACAGCCCTTATAATATATCATTATTTCTGTCCAGATGCAAGTCCTAGAACATATTTTTATTTATAACGAGATCTACGAACTCTTCGTTCCGTGTAGTACGTGCAATTGTGCGAAGAATTGACTCTGTAGCTTCATCCTTCTTAAGGCCATTAAGGCTTCTATGGATAATAGTCATAGCCTCAAGCTCCTTCTTGTCGAGAAGGAGATCTTCTCTTCTAGTACCAGACTTAGAAAGATCGATAGCCGGGAAGATTCTCTTCTCAGAAAGCTTACGATCGAGAATAAGTTCCATGTTACCAGTTCCCTTAAACTCTTCGTAAACTACATCATCCATCTTGCTTCCTGTATCAACGAGCGCTGTTGCAAGAATTGTAAGACTTCCGCCCTCTCTCATATTTCTAGCCGCACCGAAGAATCTCTTAGGCATGTGGAGAGCTGCAGGATCGAGACCACCTGAAAGTGTTCTACCTGATGGTGGAACTGTAAGGTTATAAGCTCTCGCAAGTCTTGTAATAGAGTCGAGAAGAATCATTACATCCTTTCCATGCTCTACAAGTCTCTTTGCACGCTCGATTACCATTTCTGATACTCTCTTATGATGCTCAGGAAGTTCATCGAAAGTAGAATAGATTACTTCTACATTCTGTCCTTCGATAGATTCCTTCATATCTGTTACTTCTTCAGGACGCTCATCGATAAGAAGAACAATGATGTGCATATCCGGATTAGAAGCTTTTACTGATTTTGCAATCTGCTTAAGAAGTGTTGTCTTACCAGCTTTAGGCTGAGCGACAATCATACCTCTCTGTCCCTTACCAATTGGTGAGAAGAGGTCTACTATTCTCATCGCACGAGAAGAATTCTCTCTTTCGAGTTTAATTCTTTCATTTGGGAAGATTGGCGTTAAGTCTTCGAAGTTCTTTCTCTTCTTTGCAGCGATGATATCAAAACCATTGATATATCTAATCAGAAGGAGAGCTCCATACTTGTCGTTAGGGTTGTTCTTTCTGGTTTTTCCTGTGATGATATCGCCAGTCTTCAGGTTGAACTTTCTAATCTGTGAAGGTGATACGTACACATCTGCTTCACCCGGAAGATAGTTATCACTACGAATGAAACCATATCCTTCTGGAAGAACTTCAAGAATTCCTGATGCATCTTTAAGATCCTTGTACTGCATAATTTCAGCTTCGTAATCTTTCTGAGCCTTCTGCTCTTCAACGATTTCTGCATCAGCTTCATTAGTTGCAGTTTCTTCCGCAGGCATTTCTCTTAAATCGTCATCAATCTTCTCTTCAACGATTCTATCTTCTCTCTTTACTTCGACCTGATCTGTTTTTCTAGGTCTGCCCCTTTTCTTCTTTACAACCGCTTCTCCATCTTCTGTAGGAGCAGCAAGTGTAGCGCCCGATTCTTTTTCCTGAGCGTCGATTTCGTCCTGTTTAAGCATAGCCTCTACCAAGTCCTCTTTCTTCATTTTTGTAATACCCTTGATACCTCTGGCTTTTGCCAAATCTTTAAGGACACTGACAGCAAGGCTTTCGTATCTAGCCCTCATATTTGCTTCTGTCATAAAGTTTCCTCTTTCTATATTCTTAAAATTCTAAGATTTTAGGTTCGATTATAAAATAAGATTATCCATTATGATGGCATATACATCCATGTACTTCTCTTTCCAGTTATTGCACATTGCATCTGCCTGTTCAATTCTCGGAACATTTATATTGAAATCCATCATCGTCTTATCGCTCTTCTCATATTGAAGATGAACGATATAGCCTCCGTCAGATGATTTGTCAAAATTCGCGGTCACAGAATTTTCTTCCGTGATTTCTGTACCCTTTTCAGATAAATATCTTTTAATATCAGCGTCAATCGCTGGTGTAATCTTCTCTTTAAATAGACGATAAGTCTCTTTCCCCGAATCTGTAATAGTATAAATTGTGGTATTGTGGTCTGATTCAGAAACTATAAGTTCATTATCTACAAGATTATGAAGTACTTTCTGAACAGTGAAATAACTAGTGTAGTTTCCTTCTGTAAAAAACTCTGTGATTTGTGAATTGCTAAGTGAAACTGTAGACTTGTCTAATAGATCGAGGACGGTAATTTTATAGATAAGCTCTGGTTCAGCCATATCTAACCTCCTATGTTGTAATTAAATCCTTCACGGCCCTTAAGCAGGGCCGCAAAAGACAAAGTTATTAGAGTTCTCCGATTGCAGACATTACAGGTGGGATGAACTGTTTCTTTCTAGAAACTACCCCATCGAGCATAATCTTCTCAGGAACTGTTTCTCCATCAAAGAATGCGCCTTTAAGAATATCTTCTGCCTGCTCGCCGAGATATACGATTTCAGATGTTTCCTGGAAGATATCAGTAAGAAGAACAAATACATTTGATACTCCCTTCTCTGTAAGAACAGTTGGAAGGTAATCACATACTCCTGCTTTGATATCATCGAGCATCTTTCTAGATACTGCGCTGACCTGAGAAACACCGAAAGCGAGTTCTCCAGCATAGAATGTCTTGTAATCCTGATATACAATCTCAGATGCTGTCTTTGAAGCGAAATCTGAACCAGCCTCAAACATTGAAGTTGCAAGTTCTTCATAATCTACTTCGCAAATCTTTGCAAGTGCGATTGCTGCTTCTTTATCTGTTTCTGTACATGTAGGAGATCTAAACATAAGAGTATCTGAAAGGATAGCTGAAAGCATAAGTCCTGCGATATTCTTAGGAATGATAATATTTCTCTCCTTGTACATGAGATAAATAATTGTAGATGAACATCCAAGTGGCATATTTCTAAAATAGATTGGAGCCATTGTTTCGAGAGAACCAATCTTGTGATGATCAACGATTTCTAAGATTTCTGCCTCGTCGATTCCATCTACCGCCTGTGATGTCTCGTTGTGATCTACGAGAATAAGCTTTTTCTTAGTTCTATCGAGAAGGTTTCTTCGTGAGAATGTTCCTACGAAGTGGTTCTGATCATCGAGAACTGGGAAGTCTCTGTAACGAACCTTGCTAATCTTCTCTGTAACTTCATCAACTGTATCATCGAGATTGAAGCTAATGATATCATTTACATTTGTCATGAACTGAGATACAGGAATACTCTGGTTAATGAGACGTACTGCTGTAAATGTGTCATGCTCTGTAGTCATAAGAACACACTGAATCTCTTCAGCTTTCTTCTTTACTTCCTCTGATGGAATGTTATTGTTTGTAACAACGATACAGCTTGGCATAGTATCGAGAATTTCAAGAAGTCTGTCTGAACCATCTCCGCAGATAACGAGATCATTCTCTTTGAGATCAATCTTGTCCATATCTACTGATCCTGATGGAACTACTACTCTACCATTCATAAAGTACGCATGTGAGTTACCAGCAAGAAGTTCAGCACTAAGCGTATCTACGATATTAGCAAACTGTGTTCTAGTCTGACCGAGGATATCGCTACCATATACATTCATGTATGACTTTGCGATATCGCCCTTTACGATAATACCCTTAAGGAAGTTTGACTTATCAACAATAGGAAGAAGTGATACTTCGTTATCAGTCATAAGTGACCAAGCTTTTCTAAGCGAAAGATGCTTTGATACACCCTTTGACTCTCTATAGTCGATATCCTTAATTTCTGTACAAACATCACTAATAGTTTCAGGTTCTTCTACGCCAAATCTTTCGAGAACGTAAGCTGTTTCAGAGCTAAGTTCACCTGCCTTCTTTGGAATATAGTTACCTTCATCTGTCTGGTTCTTGAAATAAGCATAAGCTATCGCTGAACAAATAGAATCTGTATCAGGATTCTTATGTCCAATAACCCAAACAGGTCTTTCGTTATTGATTTTCATAATTTAAATTACACCTTGAATTACTTTGATTTTTTAGATTACTCTAGATATATGAATCAAATTAATTAAATATATTAAAGGGGCTTAAGTCTTAAGCCCCCTTTTTATTTAATTAAATGAGTCCTAACTGTAAGAGAATGGAAACGACAATTGCGCCTAAGTTTAAGAAAGATAAGAAAATGAGGAAGACATTCTGCGCCTTTACTCCCTTGAAGTTTCTATGAGTAACTTCCTGGTTCTCATTTTCAAGACTCTTCTCATTTAGAAGATCAGAAATGTTTCTGTAAACCTTAACATTCTCAGAATGAACCTTCTCAGAGATTTCATTCTTGAGCTGTGTGAGACCTTCATTCATACTGCTGAGAGTATCCTGAACCGCCATAGAATGCTTCTGAGATGCTTCTTCACTATCTCCTACCTGGTTCTCGAGCTTCTGCTGCATATCAGCCATCGCTACGCGAACCTCTGAAATGAGATCATCAACTTTCACATTTACGTCAGATACTAAGCTATCAGCTTCTCTCTGCTTACGAATGAGGGTATTCTGAAGTTCCTGATTCTTTGCTTCTTTCGTACGAACCAGCGCTTCTAATTCTTTCACTCTCTTTTCTCGAGCATTTATAAGAGACTGTAACTTAAGAGCTTTGTCTCTAAATGCATCGATCTGAACTAATAAAAGATCTTCCCCTGAATCCGTTTTTCTAAATGCATCTACATCTGACATTCCAGATTCGTATGTTTTGTTAGTGTTCTCAGAATCGTACATTCTATGTCTCCCCACATAATGATTAGTTCATAAAAAATAGGTGTTTAGTTACACCTCTACAATACTTTAACATTTCTGTCACTTTGTGTCAAAATGGTTTTCAGTATTTTCGGAAAAAACTTAAGTCCTAAAAAACCCGTGTTCCTTCTCATCTCCTACAGTTGTAGGATCGGTATGACCGGACAGAATTACAGTATCATCTGGCAAAGTATAAATCTTCTCTCTAATACTATTTTCTATCTCTTCAATCGAACCACCATAGAAATCTGTTCGACCAATACTTCCTGCAAAAATAGTATCTCCAGCAAACAATACACCTTCTACTTCATCATAGTAAACACACGAATCCTTTGTATGACCAGGAGTATGAATCAGTTTAAGTGTCATGTTTGGATTGGTAGAGATTGAAAGTAACGCTCCATCTTCCAGAAGTTCATCTTCGTCATCTAAATCCACGAATGCATCTCTACCATAATTTGCAGATTGATTCTTTACAGGACTCAAAACATACGCCTTAGAACCAACGTACATTGCAACATTAATGCCGAAATGCTTTTTCAGAATGTTCACTGCTCCAATATGATCGAAATGTCCATGCGTGATTAGAATCTTCTCTAATGTAATTCCATTCTCTTCGATAAAACTGCAAATCTCATCTCCATTTGCACCTGGATCAATGATGAATCCGTGTTTCGTCTCCTCATCTAGATACAAATAGCAATTTGTTTCAATTACTTCGTAAGTCTGAATCTGGCGTATCATCTCATGTCTCCTATTCTATTCACGAGGCATTCCCGCGCTAGATTAAAAAAGGGGAACTTCGAAAAGTTCCCCAGATCAATACCTAAATTTATTTTAATATCCTTATTCACCCTTGTAAAGAGTAACAAGTTTAAGAAGATGAGCGTATCTGTCTTTTGAATCCTGCTCTGACTGAGCGAAGAGTTCTGCAGCACGTTCTGGATTCATCTTCTTAAGAGCTGCGTAACGGTTCTCACCTGCGAGGAATTCCTGGTAATCTCCCTTAGGCTCCTTAGAATCAAGGATGAACGCATCCTTTCCTTCTCCAGCAAGCGTTGGGTTGTAACGGAAGTTAAACCAGTAACCTGCCTCAACTGCAAGCTGCTCTTCTGTCATTGCCTTGCTCATACCCTTCTTAATACCATGGTTGATACATGGAGCGTAAGCAATAATGAGTGATGGTCCTGGGTAAGCTTCTGCTTCTGCAATAGCCTTTACACACTGGTTCATGTCTGCACCCATTGCGATGTGTGCCACATAAACATAACCATAGCTCATTGCGATACCAGCGAGATCTTTCTTCTTTGTGCCCTTTCCGCCAGCAGCGAACTGTGCAACAGCTCCGACTGGAGTAGCCTTAGAAGACTGTCCACCTGTATTTGAGTAAACTTCTGTATCGAATACCATGATATTGATATCCTTGCCAGAAGCAAGTACGTGATCGAGACCACCGAATCCGATATCGTAAGCCCAACCGTCACCACCGAAGATCCACTGAGACTTCTTAGCGAGGTAGTCTTTTTCCTCAAGAACTTCTTTACCTACACCTGCTGTAGTAAGAGCTGCGATGAGCTTATCTGTAGCAACTGCGTTCTCTGCTCCTGAGTTAAATGTTTCTTTCCATTCAGCGATTGCTGACTTAACTTCATTTGATGATGTTTCATTTGAAACTGCATCAAGCTTGTTTGCAAGTCTATCACGGATTGCTCTCTGAGCGAGGAGCATACCATAACCAAACTCGGCTGCATCTTCGAAGAGTGAGTTAGACCAAGCTGGGCCCTGTCCCTTCTGGTTTACGCAATATGGAGTAGATGGTGATGAGTTACCCCAAATTGATGAACATCCTGTAGCATTTGCAATGTACATATGATCACCGAAGAGCTGTGTGAGAAGCTTAGCATAAGGTGTTTCACCACAACCAGCACAAGCGCCTGAGAACTCAAGGAGTGGCTGCTTGAACTGTGAGCCCTTAACAGATGCTTCTTTGAACTTAGCAATTACATCTTCCTTCTCTGGAAGTTCAACTGCATAGTCGAAGAATTCCTGCTGAGCTACTGCTGCTTCGTCTTCGATTGGGTGAAGCTCGATAGCGTTCTCCTTTGAAGGACAAACATTAGCACATGAACCACAACCAGTACAATCAAGTGATGAAATGTTGATTGCGAACTTGTACTGTGGCATTCCAGTCATATCCTTCATCTTCATTCCAGCTGGTGCATTCTTTACTTCATCCTCTGTAAGTGCTACTGGACGAATTGCTGCATGTGGGCAGACATATGCACAACGGTTACACTGGATACACTTATCTGGATCCCAAACAGGAACATCTGTAGCTACGCCACGCTTCTCAAACTTAGATGTACCTGATGGTGTATCACCATATGTGTACTTCATAGCTTCAGAAACTGTAACTGTATTTCCAAGCTGAGCATTAACCTTATGCTGGATAGTCTTTACGAAATCAAGAGCATCTTCTCTACCCTTTGTAGGAACAGCTGCTGTGAGATCGTCATCCTTGCAGTCTTTCCATGATGCAGGAACATCAACTTTAACATAAGCTGTAGCACCAGCATCGATAGCATCGTGGTTCATCTTTACGATGTTATCACCCTTCTTTGAGTAAGAAGCTGTTGCAGCATCTTTCATAAGCTTGATAACTTCTGCTTCTGGGATAAGCTTTGTAAGTGAGAAGAATGCTGACTGAAGTACAGTATTAATTCTCTTACCAAGTCCAATTTCCTTACCGATCTTTACAGCATCGATAATGTAGAAGTTAATATCATTCTCAGCAATATATCTCTTTACCTGACCTGGAAGTTTCTCATCGAGTTCTGAAACATCCCATGGGCAGTTGAGGAGGAATGTACCACCTGGTACGAGATCCTGAACCATGTTGTACTTGTTGATATATGCTGTACAATGGCAAGCTACGAAGTTTGCCTGTGAAATAAGATATGTTGAACGAATTGGTTTATGACCAAATCTAAGGTGTGAAATTGTTACACCACCAGACTTCTTTGAATCATAATCGAAGTAAGCCTGTGCATACATATCTGTGTGGTTACCGATAATCTTGATAGAGTTCTTGTTAGCACCTACAGTACCATCAGCACCGAGTCCCCAGAACTTACATGAGAAGTTGCCGTCCGGTGTGGAGTCAAACGGCTCTGCGAAATCCGGAAGGGAAGTATTGGTGACGTCATCAACGATGGATACGGTGAAGCCGTTCTTCGGCTCTGCCTGATCCAGGTTCTGGTATACAGCCATGACGTCCA
>DAISYI010000045.1:12297-12956 GCA_036825385.1 Lachnospiraceae bacterium
CATCAGCACCAAGTCCCCAGAACTTACAGTTTGTAGTTCCTTCTGGAGTAGTTACAGGGTTCTCCTTAACATCGAGTGAGAGGTTTGTAACATCATCGATGATTGAGATAGTAAACTCTTTTTTATCATGGTTGTTATATACAGCGATGATATCGCCTGGCTTTGTATCCTTTGAACCAAGTCCATATCTTCCGCCAAATACAGGAACGTTCTCAAACTTAGTTCCACGAAGAGCTGCTACTACATCGAGGAAAAGTGGTTCTCCTTCGCATCCTGGTTCCTTTGTTCTGTCGAGTACAGAAATCTGCTTAACAGAATCTGGAAGTGCATTAACAAGTGCATTTCTATCGAAAGGACGATAAAGTCTTACTTTTACAAGTCCGACCTTTGCACCCTTCTCTTTTGCAAGGTAATCGATAGTTTCTGTAATTGTTTCGTTTACAGAACCCATAGCGATGATTACATGTTCAGCATCAGCTGCACCATAGTAATTGAAGAGCTTGTAATCTGTTCCAAGTTTTTCATTTACCTTGTCCATGTATGTCTGTACGATTGCTGGGAGTTCATTGTAACGTGTGTTACATGTTTCTCTAGTCTGGAAGAAGAGGTCTCCATTCTGAGCTGAACCCATCTGACGTGGATGGTTAGGGTTGAGTGAT
>DAISYI010000046.1:0-309 GCA_036825385.1 Lachnospiraceae bacterium
CATTGTATAAAATAATTATAAATATTTTCCTGAAAACGTTTTTGAAATATATTTTCATTTGCTGAATTAAATGATATAATCCTATCTTGTGTTGAATTTTTTTCAGAGACGTAGATGAAAAAGGTACAAGGGATTAAGTTTTGAGAGAAATGGAATTTAAAATGGAACGCCCTGGTTTATGTAAGGCAGGGGACGTTCTCACATTAAAAGAAACCGCACTTCCTAATTCGTATTTTTATACGCTGGAGCACGCTATTGCGATGTCGGGAAATTACAGCACGATTGAAAGATTAAAATCCCGCGAAGGGA
>DAISYI010000046.1:319-2025 GCA_036825385.1 Lachnospiraceae bacterium
GCCAAAAACAAAAAAAGAAACTACAACTACCAAGAAAGCAGCTGAAAAAAAGGAAACAAAAAATACCGCGAAGGGACAGTAAAGGAAGTAAAAGAAACCCCTAGAGGTTTCTATGTGATAATGGAGTTTGACGAGTGAGATACATCAATGTTTCAGCATTAAGGCCTGGAATGAAAGTTGCGGAACCGATTTTAGATGTAATGGGGAAACCATTAGTCGGAAAAGGAATGGTATTAACATCTGAAAATATATCTTATATCTCATTTATAGGCATCCAAGGGTTATATGTGGAGGATGAAATACAGCTGACAATGAGTACTGTAGATTTAGTTAGACCGGAAATTCGAACAGCTGCAGTAAATGTGGTAGAGAACTTTTTCACGAAAAGCAAATACGTGAAATTGTCAGAAGTCGAAGAACAGATTAAAGCAATAGTTTCATCTGTTGTAGAAGATGTTCTTTCTAATAAAGATGTAATGACAAACCTGGTTCAAATTAGAACATACGACAACTATACTTATTATCACTCTGTTGATGTAGGCGTTCTTGCCGGTATCATTGGAGCGAAGTATGGAATGTCCGAGATGGCATTGAAGGATTTGATTACAGCAGGTTTCCTTCATGATATCGGAAAGGTATTTATCAGTCCTGATATCATTAATGCGCCACGTAGACTTGATCAGGAAGAAAGAATCAAGATGATGGAACATCCTCGTCTTGGTTATGAGTATTTGAAGACTCATTACAAGTTCTCTGAGACGGTTCTTAGAACGGTTTATGAACACCATGAGTGGTTTAATGGATTAGGTTATCCAAATAGACGTGAAGGTGAAGGCCTTCATATTAATTCAAGAATTCTAAAGGCGGCCGATGTATATGATGCTATGACTACAAAGCGTCCATATCATCCACCATATCTTCCTTCAGAGGTTATGGAATACATTATGGGACGTTCTGGAATGGAATTCGATCCTAGAGTAGTAAATGTTATGGCGAAAGAGCTTAATGTATATCCAATCGGATGTCACGTAGAACTTTCGGATGGTACGAAGGCTGTCGTAGTCGGACACAATCAGGGAATGGCACTCCGTCCTACAGTGGAAACTATTATTGATAAGAAGGTAATAAACCTCTACTCAGATAGGACATCTTGGAGTAAGACAATTGTTAAGATGACAATTTAGCCAAAAGGTATATTGAAAAAGAGGTGCGCCTCTATATAATGAAGTATAA
Source organism: Lachnospiraceae bacterium (assembly GCA_036825385.1). Lineage (GTDB taxonomy): Bacteria > Bacillota > Clostridia > Lachnospirales > Lachnospiraceae > Lachnocurva. The sequence goes on from DAISYI010000046.1 coordinate 1,553, forward strand.
AGAAGAGAGAACAGGTTAGATTGTTCTCTTTTTCTTATATAAGAGTATAAGAGGTCGCAAAAGCGTAGAGTTAAATATATTTATAAACGGAGAAATGTATGTCGAGTCAGAGTAAAATGCTAATCGATTCTCTTCTGGCGGAAAGCTTGAAGGAACTCGCGAAAACAAGGCCAATTGAAAAAATAACAATTAAACAGATTACGGATAAGGCAGGAGTAATCCGCCCGACTTTCTATAACCACTTTCAGGATAAGTACGAACTAATCGAATGGATAGTGAAGGTGGAACTTTTGAAACCTATTATGGATCTCGTTGAAGAGAAGAAGTTCAAAGATGCTCTGGTAGATGTGCTTGGAACAATGGAAGAGGACAAGGAATTCTACATGAGGTCCTGTCAGCTTGAAGGGCAGAATTCGTTTGATTCCATTATGAGACTTGCACTTCGAGATATGCTTATGCATTTCTTGAATATT
>DAISYI010000046.1:2036-12898 GCA_036825385.1 Lachnospiraceae bacterium
AAGAAACTAAAGGACTCAGTTCCGTATGAATGGATGTCAGTGACATTGCTTGCCGAGTTTTATTCTGAGTCGCTTGCTTATCTGATGATTACATGGATTAAGAGTGGAATGAAGATACCGAAAGAAGAGATTGCAGACGGAATTATATTCGTTATGTCTCACTCGCCGATTTCGGTTGTGAGAAACGATTTTTCGGAGGGTAAATAAATGAACATATTTGAAAATCTACTCATGTTCGCTGGAATCTCTTTCGAGGTTTTTGCGGTCATGGAAATACAGGGTGCGAAAGTACCGGTTGTGAAAAAAGATAAACTTGCAAGGATCGCTGTAGTAACCGTGTTTTTTCAGATTGCCTTCTTTACATCGGGCTATGAAATTTGCAAGTTATTTGGGGATAGATTCCTCGATGACAAAATGTATGCAGCGCACATTATTGCAGCTCTTATTTACTTAGGACTGGCTGTCAGACTAGGTGTCAAAGCGTTAAAGAGAGAAACAGTTTTTGAGCACAGATGTGAGATGGTGGTAAGGGATTATGCGAAGATTATAGGCTTCGTAGCAATTTACACTTTCTTCGCTGGTTGTGCAGCGGGTCTCGTTGAGACAAACATTCTCGTTATGTTTATTATAATTGCTATATTCTCGATACTTGCAGTTGTCGCCGGACTATATGTGGGATATCATCTTGGATATAAGGGAAAAACCTATATTTACGCAATTGGTTCTATTCTCCTTATCGCAACTGCAATTGAGATTATAGTAAAGAATGTAATTATATGAAAAAACTAGAAAGCGCAAAGCGAATCATTAAACTCTTAGAAGAATACTATGGAAATGATCCGAAGGTTAGTTTGGATCATAGGAATGCTTGGGAACTTTTGGTTGCGACAATCTTAAGTGCTCAGTGTACTGACGCTAGGGTGAATGTGGTTACGCCTGCGCTTTTTTCGCGCTATCCTGACTGTAAAGCTATGGCCGATGCGGATATAAAGGAATTAGAGGAGATGATACGCTCTGTAGGATTCTATCATGCGAAGGCATCGAGCTTGATTCTGTGCGCGAAGAAGATTACGAATGAATTCGGAGGAGAAGTTCCGAGGAGTATCGAGGAATTAACTAGTCTCGCTGGAGTCGGCAGGAAGACTGCGAATGTGATTCGTGGAAATGTATATAAAGAACCGAGTATCGTAGTGGATACTCATGTAAAGAGAATATCAAAAAAGCTCGGTCTCACCAAGGAGACCGAGCCTGAGAAAATCGAATATGATTTGATGAAAGTTTTGCCAGAAGAATCCTGGATTATGTGGAATATCTGGCTAATCACTCTGGGACGTGAAATCTGTATAGCTAGACGTCCGAAGTGTCAGGAGTGTCCGCTTCAGTCTGAATGTCCATCTCGAGATTTGGGAGATGAGAAGTAAGCGAATCTATGATTGATTTCTCTAGTGGAAGATGCATTGCTTTTACTAGAGTAATCAAATCAGAAATCTTATTTTCCTTTCCGAGGTTTGCGTAGCATTCTCCGAGGAGAGTGTACATAGCGGACAAATCAGATTTCGTTCCGACACCGAATTCGAGGTAACGAGAAGCACCTTCATAATCGTTGTACTCGAGACGCTTTTTTGCTAGCTCGACTATGAGCTTACACATCTTCACATAATTCTCGCCAATTTCTTCCATTATATTTAAGTTTGCAAAACCGAAATTCTCTTTCAAATCTGTGTTAGACATGTTGTCGAGATTGAGAATTCGCTTCTCTTTGAGCTCTTCGAGCTCTTTTTTTAGATTTTCTTCCTCTTTATCGTTATAATCCGATGGAAATTTGTCCAATGGAATGGTAATATAGGAAAGATTGGATATATCTCGCTTTGGAGTGAAGTTTGCATCTTGCTCTCTTCGCCAGAACTTGTCGTTGTCTGCAGATTCCATTTTGCGAAGCTGTGAAAGACGCCAAGCTATATAAGCACAGAATCCAATGATAATAATAGTGATGGGCATGTTGTTCATCTCTCTTTCGTAATACTAAGGAGTAAAATTATGTATCGAAATAATAACAAATTACGCAGATTTTTTTCAATCCTTGCGCTTATTCTTATTCTTTGCATGACACTCGGTGGCATTGTTGCCTCATTGATAGTTTAATGCATTTTGAAGTTAAATAAAACAATTAGGAAGTGGAAATGATGAAAACTACAAAAAATGTTTTACTTAGTGTAGGTGCTCTTGCTTTTTCCCTGGCTGCATTTGTAATGCTTCCAAGCGAAAATGTATGTGCGAAGGAGCACGCGCCAAAGGGCATGTATGTTGAAAACACAGATGTCTCTGGCATGACTGAACAGGAAATCGAGAGTGTGATTACAACAAATCTCGATACAAAGCAGAAAAAGAAGATTACTTTGAAGGCGGGCGATAATACTCTCGAGGTTTCAGGAAAGGATCTCGGTGTTTCTGTTTCGAAGAATCTTTCAAAGAGAATTGTGAAATATACAAAGACAGGAAATCCGCTTGAGAAGGCTGTAAGACTGAAGGCAGCTTCTTCAGGAAAAAAGAAGACATTTAACCTTGCTCTTTCAGTCGATAGTGGTATTCTTTCAAATTTCATTAATATGAACTCTGACAAGCTTTCAAATGAGGCTGTAAATAATGGCCTTAAGCGAGAGAATGGCAAGTTTGTATTTGTAAAAGGTAAAGATGGCGAAGAAATCGATAAAGACGATGCAACTGTAAAGATTCGTGACTTCATTGAGAAGGAATGGGATTCTGATAAGTCTAGCATCGAAATTGCTACACACAAGGTTCATCCAAAGGGCGATGAGGCGGAACTTTCAAAGGTAAAGGATCTCCTGGGAAGCTATTCTACAGATTACAGCACATCAGCTGCTGGTAGAAAAGCGAACGTTGCGCTCGGAGCATCTCGTGTAAATGGAACAGTTCTTTACAAGGGTGATATCATCGATGTATATAAGAAGGTAGGCCCTCTTACAGCAGCAAATGGTTATCAGAATGCTGGTGTATATAAGGATGGTAAAGTAGTAGACGCTGAAGGTGGCGGAATCTGCCAGGTGTCAACAACACTTTACAATGCTGTAATTAGAGCAGAACTCGGAATTGAGCTTCGTGCGTGTCACCAGATGATTGTTCATTACTGTGATCCTTCATTTGATGCAGCAATCGCAGAAGGCGCAGGTGGGGTTCCACTTAAGAATCTTAAGATTAAGAATACACTAGATGCACCTATTTATATTGAAGCTATTACAAATGGCTCTACAATCACAATGAACGTGTACGGACAGGAAACTAGACCTGCAAACCGTAAGGTTTCATATGAGAATGAGATTCAGTCAGCTGAAGAAATTGGACATAATTACACAGCTGACCCATCACTTCCAGTAGGAACTATCAGAAAGACAGCTTCAGGTTCTATTGGATACAAGGCTCGTCTCTGGAAGATTGTAACAGTAGATGGCGTAGAGCAGTCTAGAAAAGTATATAACAACAGTAACTACAGAATGCTTGCTGAAGAGGATGCGGTCGGAGTCGCATCGTCAGATCCTGCCAGAACACAGAGGATGATAGAGGCGATTAACTCGAAGAATCAGGCTACGGTTGAATCGACAGCACAGGCCCTCGCTGCAGAAGAAGGGGGCGAGTTTAAACTTCCGTTTACGGAAAAATCAATACTTGCAAAGCAGGCAGAAGGCCAGCCTGCTCCATAAGCTTTAACAGAGATAAAGAGTAGAAACATGTACATTTTGATGACAAACTATGCAGCTATGTCGGGGAGCGCAATTCTTGCTAGAAGAAGAGAAACTGACCTGCGCTCAAAGTACCCGAAATGGATGCTTGATATAGTATGTACTTTCGGTAAATGGGAAACTGAAAGACAAGAAACAGAAATACTGCAAAAATATAACGCACGTCTTATAATGAAATCGGGGGACGGTGGAGTCATGAAGACGCTCTGGGATCTCGGTGAAGAAATGAAGACGGGATTCACGGTAGATATAATGGATATTCCTATCAGACAGGAGACTGTGGAAATTTCTGAATTCTATCATATCGATCCATACCGACTTGAATCTAAGGGGACGATTCTCGCGGTTCTCGATGATGCGCTTGCTGCAAAGAAAGCACTCAGAGAAATCGGAGTAGAATCTACAATTATTGGAAATACAGAGAACTCAAAGGCGAAGGTTATCCTCTTCGATAGAGATAAGGAGAAGAGATATCTCGACAAACCTAAGCCAGATGAAATCTTAAAAGTATTACCTTATATGTAAAAAAGGAGGAAGTCTATGAACGCGCTGTCAGAGAAGATTCTAGGTTATTTAGAGAAGAATAGCCGTATCGACTTGAAGGAACTTTCTGTTATCCTGGGCGAGGATGAAGCATCCGTAATGAATGCGCTCGAAGAGATGGAAGATAGCGGAGTAATCTGTGGATATCACACTCTTATTAACTGGGAAAAAGCAGGAATCGAAAAAGTTACAGCCATGATTGAAGTGCGTGTAACTCCTCAGCGCGGAATGGGCTTCGATAAAGTTGCTAAGCATATTTACAACTATCCTGAAGTAAATAGTGTTTATTTGATTTCAGGTGGCTTCGACTTCATGGTTATTATCGAAGGCAAGACACTTAGAGAAGTTGCTGAATTCGTTTCATCGAAACTTTCAACTATAGAATCTGTACTCAGTACGAAGACGAACTTCATTCTTAAGAAGTACAAGGATCATGGAACTATCATGACAGAGGAGAAAGTCGATGAAAGGATGAAGATGTCTCTATGAGAGATCCGATAAACAAGACGATACGTGATATCAAACCATCGGGTATCCGTAAGTTTTTCGACATCGTCAATGAGATGGATGATGCGATATCGCTCGGTGTAGGTGAGCCTGATTTCGATACTCCATGGAGAGTTCGAGATGAAGCTATTTACTCCCTTGAGCATGGAAAGACTTTCTATACTTCGAATGCAGGCCTTCTAGAACTTAAGGAGGCTATCTCGAAGTATCTTTACAATAAATATGAGCTTCTTTACGATCCAAAGAAGGAAATGATGATGACTGTAGGTGGCTCGGAAGCGATTGATATTGCCCTTCGTGCGATGCTTGATCCTGGTGATGAGGTTCTCATCCCTCAGCCGAGCTATGTTTCGTACGGACCATGTACGGTTCTTGCAAATGGTACACCTCGTTTTATCGACCTTAAGGAGGAGAATGACTTCAGACTTACAGCTACTGAAGTAGAGGAGATGGTTACCGAGAAGACGAAGATTCTCATTCTTCCATTTCCAAATAATCCAACTGGAGCCATCATGGAGAAATCAGATCTAGAAGCTATAGCAGAGGTTGTGAAAAAGCATGATCTCTACGTGCTCACCGATGAAATATACGCTGAACTCACATATAAAGACCGACATTATTCAATTGCTTCACTTCCTGGAATGAAGGAAAGAACTATTTATATAAATGGTTTTTCTAAAGCTTTTGCTATGACAGGTTGGAGACTGGGATATGTATGTGCTCCTCAGGAAATACTCGCAGAAATGCTGAAGATTCATCAGTTTGCAATTATGTGTGCGCCTACTACTAGTCAGTATGCTGCCATAGAAGCAGTTACAAATTGCGATGAAGAAGTTCAGAAGATGAGAGAGGAATACGATGGTCGTCGTCGATATCTTCTCGATAGACTGAAGAAAATGGGGATAAAGTGCTTCGAACCATTTGGAGCGTTTTATATTTTTCCATCGATAAAAGAGTTTAATATGACTAGCGATGAATTTGCGACGAAACTATTAGAGTCACAGAAAGTCGCTGTCGTACCTGGAACCGCATTCGGAGACTGTGGTGAAGGGTTCGTAAGAATATCCTATGCTTATTCTTTGGAGAATCTGAAGAAGGCGATGGATAGAATTGAGAAATTTGTTAAGGAAATTAGATAGTTAAATGGAACCTTTTAATATAGTTTTACATGAACCTGAAATGCCAGCAAATACTGGAAATATCGGACGTACTTGCGTGGCTACAGGGGCTAGACTTCATCTTATTAAACCTCTTGGCTTTGAGATAAGTGATAAGATGTTGAAAAGAGCCGGACTCGATTACTGGCAGCATCTCGATGTAACAGTTTACGAAGACATGGATGATTTCGTTCAGAAAAATCCTGGAGCGAAAATCTATTTCGCAACTACAAAGGGTAGAAATAGATTTTCAGATGTTCATTTTGAACCTGGTGCTTATATTATGTTTGGTAAGGAAAGCGCAGGTATTCCGGAAGAAATTCTTGTGAAGCATCCAGGAGAAGCGATTCGCATTCCGATGAAGAAGGATATTAGATCTCTGAATCTTTCAAATTCTGTTGCTGTAGTTCTCTACGAAGCGCTTCGTCAGAATGAGTTTATGGATTTGGAAACGCAGGGAGAGTTGCATCGTTTGCATTGGGATTAAGGGTAGAGAGTTTAAGCTTTTTCCGAAGAGATGTATGAAGGTTAGATAATGAAGATAATTGAAGCAGATAATCTCACACATGAATATATCCAGCATGATGAGGACGGTAACGTATCTAATATCGTTACCGCTATTTCTGGTGTAAATATTTCGGTTGAGAAGGGGCAGTTTATTTCGATTCTCGGACATAATGGTTCGGGAAAGTCTACTTTTGCGAAGCATATAAATGCGCTGATTCACCCATCGGGCGGAACGCTTTATGTGGGCGGATATGATGCAAGGGATAATTCTAATATTTTTCCTATCAGAAAGACTGCGGGAATGGTGTTCCAGAATCCGGATAATCAGATTATTGCATCTGTTGTAGAGGAGGATGTCGGATTCGGTCCTGAGAATCTCGGTGTACCTACAGATGAGATTTGGGAGCGTGTCGAGAGGAGTTTGAAGCAGGTCGGAATGTGGGAATATCGTAAGTATTCTCCAAATCGACTTTCTGGTGGGCAGAAGCAGAGGGTGGCTATCGCTGGAGTTATGGCGATGGAGCCTGAGTGTATTGTGCTCGATGAGCCTACTGCGATGCTTGATCCAGATGGACGTGCTGAGGTTATTAAGGCGGCGCATGAACTAAATCGTAAGAAGGGTATTACAATTATTCTTATTACTCACTATATGGAAGAGGTTGTAGGTTCTGATTATGTGTTTGTAATGGATCAGGGTAGCGTTGTGATGGAAGGTAAGCCGAAGGAGATTTTCTCTGAGGTGGATAAACTTAAGGAACTTCGTTTGGATGTGCCTCAGGTTACTCTGCTTGCGCATGAGCTTAAGGAGGCTGGTCTTCCGGTTCCGGATGGCGTGCTTACGAGAGAAGCGCTTGTAGAAATCTTGCGTGAGATAAAGGGTTTGGAGTAAGAGATGTCTTTGAAATTTGATCATGTTTCGTATAAATATAATCCTGGAACTTCCTATGAGGTTACAGCTCTATCTGATATAGATTTTGAGATTAAGGATGGAGAGTTCGTAGGAATAATCGGTCATACTGGAAGTGGTAAGTCGACTTTGATTCAGCATATGAATGGACTTGTGAAAGCGACAGAGGGTACGATTTACTATAATGGCGAGGATATCTACGCTGACGGTTATGATATGAAGTGGCTTCGCACGCAGGTCGGTATGGTTTTTCAGTATCCTGAGAATCAGCTTTTTGAGACAACTGTGTATGAGGATGTCTGCTTCGGACCTAAGAATCAGGGACTTGATAAGAAGGAGATTTCGCTTCGCGCGTTTGAGGCGATTCGTGCCGTGCATCTTCCGGATGAGTGCTGTGATGTTTCGCCGTTTGAACTTTCTGGTGGACAGAAGAGAAAGGCTGCAATCGCTGGTGTGATTGCGATGAAGCCGGCGGTACTTATTCTCGATGAACCGACAGCTGGACTCGATCCTGCTGGTCGTGATGAAATTCTTACTCTTATAAAGGAACTCCATGATAAGAAGGGCGTAACAGTTATCCTCGTTTCACATAGTATGGAGGATGTAGCGAACTATGTTGATAGAATTATCTGCGTAGACAAGGGTAAGATTAGATATGATGGAACACCACGTGAGGTGTTTAGACATTACAAGGAACTAGAAGAGATGGGACTTGCTGCTCCTCAGATGACTTATCTGATGCAGGATTTGAAGAAGGCGGGTTTCCATGTGGATACTGATTGTATTACAGTTTCAGAAGCTAGAAATGAGATATTGAAATGTTTCGGAATATAACACTTGGCCAGTATTATCCGGGAGAATCGGTGATACATAAGCTTGATCCTAGGACGAAGCTTTTGGCTACACTTTTATATATAATTGGAATATTTTTTATAGATAACCTTTGGGGAGCGCTGTTTGTTACAGCTGTGCTTGGCGTGGTGATTTATCTTTCTAAGGTTCCTTTTTCATTTATGGTAAGAGGATTAAAGGGAATCGTAATTGTGCTTTTGATTGCGGCCGCATTTAACTTGTTTATGACGCCGGGCGTTCCTTTAGTTAAGTTTGGTATTTTTAAAGTTACAGAAGAGGGTATTATAAATGCTCTTATCATGACTTTTAGAATGATTTATTTGATTGTGGGTTCATCAGTTCTTACGCTTACTACCACACCAAATGACCTGACCAATGGACTTGAGAAGGGACTTCATTTTCTTACTTATGTGAAGGTTCCTGTGGCTGATATTGCTATGATGATGTCTATTGCGCTTCGTTTCATTCCTATTCTTATGGAGGAAACGGACAAGATTATGAAAGCGCAGATGGCGAGAGGTGCTTCTTTTGATACAGGAAATATTATTCAAAAGGCGAAATCTATGATTCCACTTCTCGTGCCACTTTTTGTAAATGCTTTTAAGAGAGCATATGATCTCGCAAACGCTATGGAAGCTAGATGTTTTGATGGTAGTGAGAAGCGTTCGAAGATGAAACCGCTTAAGTATGCACGTCGTGATGCTTTCGGTTATGGGTTTGCATTCCTCGGTTTAGTGGGATGTATTCTGTTTGGTAAATTGTTCTGATTTTTCCGCGAAAGCGGAGGGTGATAAATGAGAGTTCTAATTTATGTAAGTTATGATGGAACTGAATATGCTGGTTGGCAGAGGCAGAATGATGCGCGCTCGATTCAGGGAGAACTGGAAAAAGCTGCTTCGGCTTTGTTTGGGCAGGAGATTGAAATGATTGGCGCATCGCGTACGGATGCAGGTGTGCATTCGGCAGGAAGTGCGGCTGTCTTCGATGTCGATACGAGAATGCCGGCTGAGAAGGTTTGCTATGCTTTGAATCAAAAGCTTCCTGAGGATATTCGTGTGATGAGGTCGTGCGAGGTTCCGGCAGATTTTCATCCTAGACATACTGATTCTGAGAAGACATATCTTTATAGAATATATGTCGGAAGAATTATGGATCCGAGATTTGCAAGGTTTATGTATCAGGTGCATGTGCCGCTTGATTTCGAAGCGATGTGTAAGGCGGCGAAGTATATTGAGGGAAAGCATGATTTTAAGAGTTTTTCCTCGACTGGTACACAAGTTACGGATTTTGTAAGAGAAGTTTATGATGTGAAACTTAGCAAGGTGCCGTTATCAGCTTTGTCGCCGAATGAGATAGAACCTTATGAAATTGATATCAGGGTTCATGGAAATGGTTTTCTTTACAATATGGTGAGAATTATTGCTGGAACGCTTATTGAGGTCGGCAAGGGGAATATCAAACCTGCTGATTTGAAGGATATTATTTCGGCATGTGACAGGGAGGCAGCAGGACCGACTGCTCCGGCAAATGGACTAGCACTGGAGACTATTAGATTTCTTGAGTTAGAGGATTAGAAGCGGTCAAAAACTGGTTGACAAGGTCTCGCGCGCGTAATATAATGTAACAGCTGATGTAGTTTAGAAGAAGTGTTTCAAAGCCCCGAAACATTTCCAATAAATATATTTTTGGGTAGTACTTAGATTTCGTACATTGGTTTGAGGAATCCCATCTTATGTATCTAAGGAGGAAATTCGTATGAATACGACTTATATGCCAAACCCAGCGAAAGTTGAGAGAAAATGGTATGTGGTTGACGCAGAAGGACAGACACTTGGCCGTCTTGCTTCAGAAGTAGCTAACGTACTTCGTGGTAAGAACAAGCCTATCTATACACCTAGTGCTGATACTGGTGATTACGTAATCGTAATCAACGCTGAGAAGATTAAGGTTACAGGTAAGAAGCTTGATCAGAAGAAGTATTACCGTCACTCAGATTATATCGGTGGTCTTAAGGAAACAACTCTTAAGGATATGCTTCAGAAGCACCCAGAGAGAGTTATCGAGTTCGCTGTTAAGGGAATGCTTCCAAAGGGAGTTCTCGGAAGACAGATGTACAAGAAGCTTTTCGTATACGCAGGTGCTGAGCATAAGCATGAAGCTCAGAAGCCAGAAGTACTTACATTTTAATCAGATGAGGAGGTTTTGTAACAATGGCTGATACAAAGTATTATGGAACCGGAAGAAGAAAATCATCTGTTGCAAGAGTTTATCTGCTTCCAGGCACAGGAAAAATTACAATTAACAAGAAAGATATCGATGAATATCTTGGTCTTGAGACACTTAAGGTTATTGTTCGCCAGCCTTTCGCTGCAACAAATACTGAAGGTAAGTTCGACGTAATCGTTAACGTTAAGGGTGGTGGATTCACTGGCCAGGCTGGTGCTATCCGTCATGGTATCGCAAGAGCCCTTCTTACAGTTGACGCTGATTACCGTCCAGCTCTTAAGTCTGCAGGATATCTTACAAGAGATCCTAGAATGAAAGAGCGTAAGAAATACGGTCTTAAGAAAGCTCGTAGAGCACCACAGTTCTCAAAGAGATAATCATTCTGCAGATGCAGATTCGAAACCCCCA
>DAISYI010000047.1:0-2156 GCA_036825385.1 Lachnospiraceae bacterium
AGCGCTTGCAGTAGCAAAGGGTGAATGTGACAGAGGAATCTTCTGTGATGGTGTCGGCTATGGAAGCGCACTTATTGCAAACAAGATTAATGGATGTTATGCAGCTGTCTGTCAGGACCCACTTTGCGCTAAACTTGCCAGAGAACATACAGATTCAAACATACTATGTTTAGGTGCTAAAATCATCGGCGGCCTTATGTCACAGGAGGTTGTAAAGACTTGGCTTCATACAGATCCACTTATGGATCCAAAGTATCGTCGTAGAGTAGAAAAAGTATGTGAGATCAATGATAAGCACTGTGTACCAGTGAAATAATCCTTTGTGATTATTAAAAAAAGTAGTACAATACTTCCCATGAATGATTTGACCAGAGAAAAACAAAACGAACAATATATTAAAATGACGGAGACGCCGGTTAGGCCATTGATTATCAGACTCGCGATACCTACGATAATCAGCATGATGGTCACAAACATTTATAACACGGCGGATACGTATTTCGTAAGCCAGCTTGGTACATCGGCATCAGGTGCGACAGGAGTAGTGTTCGCACTGATGGCGCTGTTCCAAGCTGTTGGCTTTATGTGCGGGCACGGATCCGGAAGCTGGATTTCGAGATTTCTCGGTGCGAAACAGCCTGAAAAAGCTCGTGAATTCAGTGCCAGCGCATTCTTTATGAGCTTCGGACTCGGAAGTTTGGTGGCACTTCTTTGCCTCATCTTCATGCGACCGCTACTCTTCTTTATGGGAAGCACTAAGACAATCTATCCATACGCGAGACAGTACGCAATCTTTATATTCCTGCAGGGACCGCTTCTTTCGGCAAGTTGCACCATGAATAATATCCTCCGCTATGAAGGAAAAGCCTTCTACGCGATGATAGGTCTCATGGCTGGTGGAATCCTAAACATGGGAATGGATCCAGTCTTCATGTTTGGTCTCCATATGGGCGTCCTCGGCGCAGGAGTATCTACATTCATTTCTCAGCTCATCAGTTTCATAATCCTTTACTACATGATTAATTCAGGAAAGACTGTGAGCAGACTTAACTTCAAGTATCATTCGAAAAAGCTTAAAACTTACACTTCTATTATAAAGGTAGGTCTTCCTTCTATGTGTAGACAGGGGTTGAATGCTCTTTCAACTCTTCTTATGATTAGGCAGGCTGGTCCATATGGAGATGCTGTGATTGCAGCGATGAGTATCGTCGGTCGAGTAAATTTCTTCGTGGCATCGATAGCGCTTGGAGTCGGACAGGGGATGCAGCCGGTTACTTCATTTAATTATGGTGCAGGTAAGCATAAACGTGTTAGAGAAGCTTTCTTTTTCACGCTTAAAGCGGGAACAGTTATCATGATGATTTTTGCTTTTGCTGTTTTTGGATTCTCATCAGAGATTGTTTCCTGGTTCAGAGATGATAAGGCTGTCGTAACAGTAGGAGCAGTAGCTCTTCAATATGCGGTTGTGGCAGATATTCTTCAGCCGGGTTCTGTAGCATCGAACATGCTTCTACAGAGTGTAGGTAGGGCAGGAAGTGCAACATTTCTTTCGACTCTACGAACAGGAATTTGTTATATTCCGCTGATTCTGATATTGCCATGCTTTTTCGGTGTAGTTGGTATCGAAGTGGCTCAGCCGATTGCGGATGTACTCGCGTCGCTGATTGCACTTCCATTTGCGATAGCGTTCTTGAGGGAACATAGAGACAAAGAGTAATTAGTTATTGAATATGAGTTCTAGTGTAGTACAATTAGATTTGTTGGACTTGATTTGATTGGAGGAAATATGAAGAAGATTGATTTGACTAAGTATACTGACTTCATTATGGAGAAGACAGTTGAGATTCTGAACATTGATTCGCCTACAGGTTATACTAGAAATGCTTGTGAATGGGTGAAGAAGAATTTTGAAGAACTCGGTTTCGAGGCTTCTTTTACAAACAAGGGCGGAGTGCTTATTTCGCTTGGAGGAAAGAATAAAGAAGATGGGCTTTTTCTCGAAGCACATACTGATACGCTCGGTGGTATGGTTGCAACTGTAAAGGAGAATGGACGTCTTCAGCTTACAAACCTAGGCGGAATGGAAGCGAACAACGCTGAGACAGAGAACTGCCATATCGTGACTCGTGAGGGTAAGATTTATGAGGGAACTCTTC
>DAISYI010000047.1:2166-3424 GCA_036825385.1 Lachnospiraceae bacterium
ATGAGACTCTTAAGCTTGGTATCAATGTAGGAGACATCGTTTGCTTTGAGCCTAATACTCGTATTACTGAGTCTGGATATATTAAGTCTAGATTCCTCGATGATAAGCTTAGTGTAGGTATTCTTCTCGGATTTGCGAAGTATCTTAAGGATGAGAAGATCATACCTGAGCGTGCTATCTATGTTCATGTGACAGTTTATGAGGAAGTTGGACACGGTGGATGTGCAAATGTTCCTGAAGGCGTGACAGAAGCTATCTCAGTAGACATGGGATGTGTCGGCGAGGGACTTTCATGTACAGAGCATGAGGTTTCAATCTGTGCGAAGGATAGTGGCGGACCATATTCTTATGATGTAGTGAATGCACTTGTGGCTGCAGCGAAGAAGATGGAAGCTGAATATGCTATCGATATTTATCCTCATTATGGTTCTGATGTAGAGGCAACTCTTTCGGCTGGAGCTGATGTGAGACATGGTCTTATCGGAGCTGGCGTTTATGCTTCTCATGGCTATGAGAGAAGTCATAGAGATGGAGCAGAGAATACTCTTCGTCTTTTGATTGGATATATTTTATAATTACCTAAAAGTGTTGATTTACAGGCGTTTTCCCGGAGGGAGAATGCCTGTTTGCTTTTTCGGCTATTACTTTTCGACGTAGCTATCCGATATAGAATATGTAGGCGCATCCCAGAAATTTAAGCGAGCAATTTTTCTGTGGAAACATGCTGATAGCTTCTTAAGAAAGGGCGTAAAACTGAATGAAGATTGCAGCCAGTGACGTAAGGTTGTCTTCGAATTACTTGCACAGGAAAGTTTCTGCGACGAGAATCGAGGACGGCATCCAGAAGGGTGCTTTTACGCTACAGGGGTTGCAGGATGCGACAAAGGGTTTTCAAGGATCGAAGGAATGTAGCAACACTAAGTCGGGCAGAGATGCTTTTCGAAAGGATTCAAATCATCCGGAATCTGAATCGAAAAGCAATGAGCAGGAAGACGGAACTTCGGATTCTTCTAAACTTCTTTTTTATGATGTGAGAGGACGTAGATTCTTCGATGATTATGAAGAAGAGAATAAAGAAGACGGAGTGAAGACGGATTCCAAGACAGTAAAAGAGACTGAAACTGCTCCGACTGAGACAAACCCGAAGACCACTTCGAAAACAAGTGGAGTGATTGAACCGGAACGATCACCATTAGAAATTTTACTGGATATCAGGGTTAAATTACTTCACGCACTGTTTCGTATGCTTAGTGAGGGG
>DAISYI010000047.1:3434-12711 GCA_036825385.1 Lachnospiraceae bacterium
TGCCGACGTGACGTCGATGGAAGGTGGAGTGCTTGCAACGAAGACGTTTACTCACACAGAAGAAACGTATGTTTCGGAATACGAGAGCAGCACTATTAGTGCGAAGGGTTTGGCCGTTACAGAAGACGGCAGAGAGATTGAATTTGGTGTGGCTTTCCAGATGTCACGCTCATTTGAGGAATATACTTTTTCCTCTACAGAGAGTTCACAGCTTGTGCTGATGGATCCTCTGGTAATAAATGTGAGCGACGATGTTCAGTCTATTTCAGATCAGAAGTTTTTCTTTGATTTGAATGCGGATGGGGAAGCGGAGGAAATCTCAGAG
The DNA here is from genome assembly GCA_036825385.1 of Lachnospiraceae bacterium. Classification (GTDB taxonomy): domain Bacteria; phylum Bacillota; class Clostridia; order Lachnospirales; family Lachnospiraceae; genus Lachnocurva. The sequence goes on from DAISYI010000047.1 coordinate 3,760, forward strand.
CTTAAGAAGGGAAGCGGATTCCTGGCGCTGGATAGAAATGGTGATGGCGTGATAAACGACGGAACTGAACTATTTGGTGCGAAGACGGGAGATGGTTTCTCTGAATTAGCAGAATTTGACTCGGACCATAACGGATGGATTGATGAGAATGACGAAGTCTTCTCGAAGCTGAAGGTATGGGCGAAGAATGATGATGGTACAGACGAGCTTCTTGATTTAAAGCAAGCTGATGTAGGTGCTATCTTCTTAGGTAAAATAGCTAATGGTTTTCATGCGAACAATTCCATGAACCAGACGAACGCTGTTTATCGTACTTCTGGTGTATTCTTACACGAGGAGAGCGGAAAGGCAGGTATGATTTCCCAGGTTGACCTGGCGATTGAATCTGCTTAGCTAAATCCGATACGAGAACGGTGTCCGTGCGCCTGATACCGTATCACGAATCGGGCAAAACAAAGGAATTCATGGGATGAGTTCCTTGAAAAACCAAAAAAGAATGATATTAATATAGAGGAAGCTCTGGCGAAAGCTGGAGCTTCCTTTTTTAGAAAAGATGCAGTTAGGTTTACGCTCTGGAAGTCTTTTGAGATAGCATGCTTTGTGAGCTGAACCCACTTTAGAAGTCTTTTGAGATAGCATGTTTTATGAGCTGAACCCACCCTATGGATTGTTTGACTTGATGAGGGTGGGTAAATTATCTTGCTTTTAAACTTGAAATTTGAACGAAACCCACCTTAGAAGCATATCTTGTTGAATAGGGAGGGCAAACAATTGTAATTAATGATAGAGTACAATGCTTTTTTCCCACCTTAACAAGCTTTAATCGTGATAAGGGAGGGTTATGAGTGTATTGCAGAAAAGAAAAATGTATAGTTATACCCACCCAAACAGGTTAAACAAGCCTTAAGGGAGGGGGAACAAGAACATGAGTAAGAGCAAGAAGTTGAGTAAGAACAAGAAGCTGAGTAAGAACAAGAAGCTGAGTAAGAACAAGAAGCTGAGTAAGAACAAGAAGTTGAGTTAGGGCATGCTGAAACATCCAGCGCAGAAGTCTTCTAACAAGACACAAAAAACCTCTCCCTGATTCTCATCAGGAAGAGGTGATTACTTGATTATTAAATTAGCGAAGTCCGTTTGGGCTTCTGAATTCACGAATGTGCCACTCGATAATTGATGGATTGAGATCAAATTCGTCGTGTGACCTTTCCGCTGGTTCCATTGAAAAGCCCTTGTAACTAAAATGAAAACGATATCCAAAAATTTTCATAGCGCTACCTCCTAAGTTTTATATCTTCTGATTGAATCATAACACCTGCAGGAAATTATTCAATAGTTTCGATACTGAGGGTTTTTCATTGCAAAAGTGAATAAAATTTCATGATACTGTATAAAAGTGAATAGTTTCCAAATTAGTACAATATGATGTGTCTGAAAGGGCGAGACCACTACCGATATGCATATATAAAGTAGTTTAGAGTTTCTTCCAATATCTTAAAAGTTAGTAAATGATTGAATTTGAGCGATTTTTTTAGAATATTATTTGATAAAATATATTTGGCGATTTTTCCTAGTAAAATTACACAAATTGAGACGTTCATTTTTGTGAATGATTTTGAGCGATTTTGATTGAAAATGACAGGTAGTGCACATTATAATGTTTTTAGTGATTGGTTTTGACCGATTTTGGTTGAAATTGTATTAGGAGGGTTATAAAGTGCTTACAGAGGAAAGACTCGCGATGATATGTGAATATGTAGAGCATATGGGAAGCGCTACTATCACACAGATTATGGAGCATACAGGAGCATCTGAATCTACTATTAGAAGAGATCTCGGGGTATTGGATCATGATGGAAGACTTTCACGTGTACGCGGGGGGGCGATTTCATCCAAACCATCTACTCGAGATGAACAGGTTGATAGTAGACGAAAGCTTCATGCGAAGGACAAATCATCAATTGCAAAATACGCTGCATCACTAATCGAAGATGATGATTTTGTTTATCTCGATTCAGGAACGACGATTGAACTTATGATTGATTTTATCAATGCAAAGAATGCAGTCTTCGTGACTAACTCGATTACTAATCTGGTAAATCTCACTCGCAGAGGTTTCAAAGCATATATTCTCGGTGGTGAATACAAGGAATCTACTGATGCTGTCGTTGGAGAAGAGGCAATAGCAAGTGTACTGAAGTATAACTTCACGAAGGGATTCTTTGGATCAAACGGCATCACCAAGAAAAATGGGTTTACTACACCAGAGATGAAAGAAGCGCTTATGAAGAAGGCAGCTATGGAAAATACGAAGAAAGTATTTGTTGTGGCGGACGCAAACAAGTTTGGACTAATTTCAGCCATTAAGTTTGCAGACTTCGAAAAAGCTCATATCATTACAAATCATCTCGGTGACGATAACTATTCTTTATGTACAAATGTTACGGAGGTATGAGAATGATCTATACAGTAACCCTTAATCCTTCAATCGATTACATTGCTGATGTTGAGAATTTCGAGGTTGGCGAAGTAAACCGTACTTGCAAGGAGATTATGTATCCAGGTGGAAAGGGAATCAATGTTTCAATCGTGCTTAAGCACCTTGGTTTCGATAATACAGCACTTGGTTTTACAGCAGGATTTACTGGAAATGAAATCAAACGCATGCTTGAAGATGAAGGAATCAAAACAGACTTCATCGAAGTTGAGGAAGGAATCTCTCGTATTAATTTGAAACTTCGTTCAAATGGAGAAACTGAAATCAACGGAATGGGTCCAAAAGTAACCCAGAAGAACATAGATGAGCTTTTTCAGAAGCTCGACACTTTAAAAGAAGGAGATGTCCTCGTCCTCGCAGGTTCAATTCCATCTACAATGCCAGAAACAATGTACTCTGACATTATGAAGAGACTCGAAGGCAAGGGCGTTCTAATCGCAGTTGATGCGACTAGAGATCTTCTACTTAATACATTGGAGCATCATCCATTTGTAATCAAACCAAATCACAAAGAGCTTGGCGAGATTTTTGATGTGAAGCTCGAAACTCCAGAAGAGATTCTTCCTTATGCGAAGAAGCTTCAGGAGAGAGGTGCGGTGAATGTCATCGTATCTATGGGCAAGAAAGGTGCCATGATGATTGATGAAAATGGCGAGTGGAGATACCACGATTCTTTCCCTAACAAGGTTGTAAATACTGTTGGCGCCGGTGATTCATTTGTTGCCGGATTTACAGCAGGATATGTGTCAACACACAATTATGAAAGAGCGTTCTATACAGGTCTTTGTTCAGGATCAGCTTCAGCTTATTCTGAGGAGCTTGCAAAGAAGGAAGAAGTAAAGGCGCTTCTTCAGGAACTTGGAGAAGATTACGAGTTCTAAATCAGTAACTAGTTGTTCGGACATACTTTTGGTTTATAACTTCTAAGAAATATTTAGAGTTATATATAAAGGGTAACCGAGTGGTTAAAATGAAGGGAGGAAGTAAGCGATGAGAACCAGAGACTTACTTTCAGTTCAGTCGATCGAGCTGAACGGAGCTGCGTCATCAAAAGAAGAAGTCATCTCAAAGATGGTCGAACTGATGGCGAAGCAGGGCAACATTAATGATGTGGAAACATATAAAAAAGGTGTTTTCGCACGTGAAGCAGAGGGAACTACAGGCGTAGGTGACGGAATTGCTATTCCTCATTGCAAGTCTAATGCAGTTACTAAACCAGGACTTGCAGCTATGGTTCTTCCTGATGGAGTTGAATTCGATGCTATGGACGGCAAGAAGGTTGATGTAATCTTCCTTATTGCAGCTCCTAACACAGAAGACAACCTTCATCTTGAAGTGTTGAGTAAACTCTCTACACTTCTTATGAGACATGAGTTTGTAGCAGCACTTCGTGCAGCAAAGACTCCAGAAGATTTCCTTAAGGTAATCGATGATGCTGAAGGTGGAAGCAGTGATTCTGCTACATCATCTGGCAAAGTGGATGTCGTTGCAGTTACAGCATGTCCAACAGGTATCGCTCATACTTATATGGCAGCTGAAGCTCTCGAGCAGGCTGGTAAGAAACTCGGAGTTGCTATCAAGGTAGAAACTAGAGGATCTGGCGGTGCAAAGAACGTTCTTACAGATGATGATATTAAGAGCGCAAAGGCTGTAGTTGTTGCAGCAGATACAAAGGTTCCTATGGGAAGATTTGCAGGCAAGAAGCTTATTAAGGTTCAGGTTGCAGATGGTATCCATAAGGCAGAAGAACTTGTTTCAAAGGCAGCTAAGGGCGACGCTCCTGTATATAATGGTGGCGACGACGAAGCAGCAGAAACATTAAAGAAGGGCGGAGCAGGACATCAGGTTTATACACATCTTATGAGTGGTGTATCACACATGCTTCCATTCGTAGTAGGTGGTGGTATCCTCGTAGCACTTGCGTTCCTCGTAGATACACTTTATGGTCTCGGCGGAACAGCTGGTGGATCATTCGGTTCAGCTACACCTCTTGCAGCATTCCTTAAGTATGTAGGTGGCGAGGCTATGGGACTTATGGTTCCTGTACTTGCTGGATACATTGCTTACTCAATCGCTGACAGACCTGGTCTTGCAGTAGGTTTCACAGGTGGTCTCCTTGCTGCACATGGTAATGCAGCGGTTGCAGGGTTTGCAAAGAGTTGGGCTGAGTTTGGATCAGATAAAGGTGTAGTTTCTAAGTTTATTTCTGACTTCGCATTCGCAGGAGAAGGTGTAAACACTGTATCTGGTTTCCTTGGCGGTATCGTAATCGGTTTCGTAGCTGGTTATGTAGTACTTTGGCTCAAGAAGGTAACAGAAGGTCTTCCAGAAGCAATGAGTGGAATTAGACCTATCCTTATCTACCCACTTTGTGGTATATTTATTGTCGGTGTTTTAATGTGCTTTATCTTTAACCCACTTATTGGTGTTATTAATACAGCACTTTCGGATGGACTTACATCTATCTATCATAGCGGAGCAATCTGGCTTCTCGGACTTCTCCTCGGAGCTATGATGGCTATCGATATGGGTGGCCCAATCAACAAGGCTGCTTACGTATTCGGTTCAGGTATGCTTGTTCAGGCAGCATCTGATCCTAAGCTTGAGACAGTAGCGTTCATCTCTATGGCAGCAGTTATGGCAGGTGGTATGGTACCTCCTCTCGGAATTGCTCTCGCATGTAAAGTATTCCCTAAGAAGTTTACTAAGGCAGAAAAAGCTTCTTGGCTTACAAATGTAATCATGGGTGCTTCATTCATTACTGAAGGAGCTATTCCATTCGCAGCAGCTGACCCACTTCACGTAATCCCAGCAACTATGGCTGGTGCTGGTGTAGCAGGACTTCTTTCAGCCCTCTTTGGCTGTACACTCCGTGCACCTCACGGTGGAGTATTCGTATTTGCAACAGTTGGAAATCCACTTATGTACATTGTTGCATGGCTCGCTGGTTCTTTAGTAACAATGCTTCTTCTTGGAGTATTGAAGAAAGACGTCGAGTAATCTATAATTGATTTCGGCATCTTTAATAAATTAATAGGCAATAATGCTATTGACAAAGGAGAATGTTTAAATGAAAGAATTTACTTACACACTTACAGATCCTCAGGGTATGCATGCTAGACCAGCTGGTCTCTTCGTAAAGCAGGCAGCTGCTTTCCCATGCGATGTAAACATCGAAAAGGATGGTAAGAAGGTAAACGCTAAGGGTATCCTTGGTGTAATGAGCCTCGGTGCAAAGCAGGGACATGAGCTTCATGTAATCTGTGAAGGTGATCAGGAAGAGGAAGCAGCAGCAGCGCTTGAAGCTTTCCTTAAAGAGAATCTTTAATCATTCGAATGCCGAAATGATTTAATTAAAGAAGAAAGCAGAGCCCGAAAGGGCTCTGCTTTTTTGTGTGAAAAAGCTTATAAAGTTACTTGCGTAAAAAAAGAACTGCGGTATAACCGCAGTTCTTATGAAGTCATTTTAAATTTTAGAGTGCTGAAAGCTTAGCGTTTACAGCGTTTGATACGTTCTTAACTTCTTCTTCGTTTACACCCATTGTGATGATGAGGTAGTTCTTGCCGCTAGCAACGTATGACTTAGCACCTGAGATTTCACCTGAAAGAATTGTAGATGTCTCAGTTTTTTCAGCTTCTGTAAGCTTGTAAGTATCCTTGAATTGGCTAAGGAATGCTTTTGAGATGTCCTCGTCAGCTACGATAACCTGGCAGCTAAGTCCAGAAGCGAGCTTTCCGTAAACAGCGTAGTCCTTTGCGCCTGCAGCCTTCATCTGAGCAGGAACATTTGCGAAGTTCTCGTTTGCTGAGAGATCTTCAAGGCTCTGTTCAGCTGCAACTGCTTTGTAAGCATCGATAAAAGCTGCAACTTTCTCGTCTGTAAGCTTTTCTTCTGTCTTCTTATCAGCTTTCTTTGTAGTCTTCTTGCTATCGCTCTTTGATGATTCTACCTTTGTGTCATCTGATGAGCTTCCGCATCCTGTAAGGCATGTTGGAACGAATCCAAGTACCATAACAGCAGCGAGTGAGCAGATAAGTGCTCTTACTTTCTTGTTGTTCATTTCTTATTCTCCTTTATAGAAATAATGACCTTCGTTCATTTTATAATTATTTAATATACATGTCAAGGAGAATGAAGTTTAGTGTTAAAGGATTATCAGACATATTAGAGTTTATTTTTCAGAAATTCTGTTCGATTGAAAAACCTATCCATATATTGTAAACTCAATTTGTAATATGTGGTGAGTAGCCCAAGATATTGACTTGATAATTCCCCAGCTTACGGGTTGAACATGAGGTTCGATACTCAGGAAAGGATTCTAGCGTTTAAGGGTGGGGAGGATATGCTTTGGATAGAGAAAGGTCAAAGGAGTCTCTAGACGAGGAACTCAAGGAAGTAGAACGTAAAATAAAAGAACTCGAGCTAAAAGAGCGCCTTTTTAAAATGAAATGGGGTGTTCTAGAGGACGAAGTACGTAAGCTTGCGACGGAGCGTCAGCAGTTTACAGTGTGGAAAGAGTCAGAAGAAAAGCGCCTGAAGCAGCTTGCTTTAGAATATGATAGAGTAGGCAGTGAAGAGGATCATCAGATAGGAGCTACGCTATTCTTCTGCGGAATTCATAACAATGAAAAATCATTAAAGAAGAGGTATAAAGATCTTTTGAAGATTTATCACCCGGATAATCCGGATGGCGACAATAACGCTATCCAGGAAATTAATCGCGAGTATGATAAACTCTTCGAAAAGATCTGTGGGTGACAAGGCTAAAAACAAAAAGCCCAAGAAGAATAAAGACAAAGAGTAAAGACCAGGCATTTAGCCTGGTCTTTTTGTGAAAAAACATATTATTTAAAAATGTAGCATTTATTCTCTTCTCAAAGCATCAATAGGGTTTAGCTTTGCAGCTTTATTTGCTGGCATTACACCGAAGAAGATACCGATCAGAAGGGAGAAACCGAGGGATATCAGAATCCAGTGAACAGGTATTGCGAATTCTAGGCCTACGACTATTGAGATTCCCTTTGCGAGAGCAATACCTAGAAGAATACCAATGATGCCGCCGACGCCTGTCAGAACGGCAGATTCGGTCAGAAACTGGATAAGAATACTCTTTCTCTTTGCACCGAGTGCTTTCTTCAAACCAATTTCTGTAGTTCTTTCGGTTACCGAAACAAGCATAATGTTCATAACGCCTATACCACCTACGAGAAGTGAAAGAGAAGCGATAGAAACAAGCATTGCTGTAATTGCAGTAGTAAGTGTCTTAAGCTCGTTCTCAGACTCGTCTGAAGTATCAGGCTTGTAAGTATATCCGTCCGGAAGAGTGTTTGCATTCAGGATGTCAGCAGCCTGATTTCCAACTGATTTCATTTCTTTAGTCTCATCTACCTGAACTGAAATCGCCTTTGCTCGATCGAAAGCAAGTGGAATGCCCCATGCTTTTTCCGGAAGGTAGATGCATGATGAACCGCTTGAATACTGTTCGCGGTAGAAATCCTCTTCGGTTTCGTAGTCCTTCTTGTTGTAGTTTGCAGAATCGACGATGCCGACGATTAGAAATGGTTCTTTGTTTATATCGATGATACCACCGACTGCTTCTTCATTTGGAAAAAGCGATTCCGCTACGTAGGAATTGACGATACAAACTTTGGAAGTGCCGTTGTACTCTGATTTGCTGAAGTTTCTTCCTTTTGTGAGCGTGCATTTCAGTGTAGGGAAGTAGCTTTTATCGATTCCGTAGATTGATGTGGTGTTTGAGATGGATCTGTCGTTTCTGTTAATACCATCGTAGATATCAGCCTTGTAGAAAGAGGTGACAGCATCAACGTGATCAATCTTTTTAATCTTCTTTAAAGCATTTGAGTTGAAATTTATCATCTCGGGACCGTATTCATCGGAACCACCGTCGTACATCCGTCCATCGTCGCCTTCGCCCTGTCCGAGAGTGAGGGTGATACAGTTATTTCCTGCACCGATTAGGTTCTTCTGGAGTTTGATGGAAGTACCTTCGACTATCGATACGATGGCGAGGATGGCTGCGATTCCAATTATGACACCGAGCATTGTTAGGAAAGAACGCATCTTGTGGGAGAAGATTCCCTTAAGAGCTTCTTCTAAATTCTCTATCATATTTCCTCCTTATATGTACTAGTTAATAGAAGAAAAAGCTAAAAGGAGAAATGGACTCCTTTGTAGTAGTTCTGTTTCCGACCTTGCCTTTCTTTCCATATGGGAAGGCAATATAATCAGATTTCTTTAAGCCGCTTAAAACGATGACCTGGCTTGAGTCAGTACTTGAAACCTTAGTTTTTACATTAACACGTTTTAAACGCTTGTCTTTGCCTCGGATGAGACAATATGTACCTTTTTTGTCAGTTCGTACGTACATCTTCTCAAGGCAGATGATATCCTGAGATGAAGCAGATGTGTCGAGGATGCTTGCGGAAGCGTAGTCATC
>DAISYI010000048.1:0-9034 GCA_036825385.1 Lachnospiraceae bacterium
TATTTATGGTGTAATAGAACCACTCCATGAAATCCTCCTAAAAACTCACAAAAGACAAGCCGCCCATTCTCTGATCGGTTTGGCCTCTTTATCTTAATTAAAATGTGAACTTGTCTTCGAAATATTTCTCAAGTTCATCGATTGGAATTCTAACCTGATCCATTGTGTCTCTGTCACGAACTGTAACAGCATGATCTTCCTCTGAATCGAAATCGTAAGTTACACAGAAAGGAGTTCCGATCTCGTCCTGTCTTCTGTATCTCTTACCGATGTTTCCTCTGTCATCGAACTCGCAGTAGTACTTCTTTGAAAGTCTCTGGAAGATTTCAGTTGCTGGCTCTGAAAGCTTCTTTGAAAGTGGAAGTACACCAATCTTTACAGGTGCGAGTGCTGGGTGGAAGTGAAGTACTGTACGTACATCTGGCTTCTCTTCTGTTCCAATGTTCTCTTCATCATAAGCTTCGCAAAGGAATGCGAGAACTACACGGTCAGCACCGAGTGATGGTTCAATTACGTATGGAAGATACTTCTCGTTTGTTTCATCATCGAAATATGTGAGATCCTGTCCAGAAACTTCCTGATGACGACCGAGGTCATAGTTAGTTCTGTCAGCGATACCCCAAAGTTCTCCCCAACCAAATGGGAATGTGTACTCGATATCTGTAGTTCCGTTTGAGTAGAATGCAAGTTCAGCTGGATCGTGATCACGAAGTCTGATGTGTTCTTCGTCGATGCCCAGTGAAAGGAGCCAGTCACGGCAGAAACCTCTCCAGTACTGGAACCACTCTACGTCTGTTCCTGGCTTGCAGAAGAACTCAAGCTCCATCTGCTCGAACTCACGAGTTCTGAATGTGAAGTTTCCAGGTGTGATTTCGTTACGGAATGACTTACCAACCTGTCCGATACCGAATGGAAGCTTCTTTCTAGAAGTTCTCTGTACATTCTTGAAGTTTACGAAGATACCCTGAGCTGTTTCAGGACGAAGGTAAACTGTATTCTTTGCATCCTCAGTTACACCCTGGAATGTCTTGAACATAAGGTTAAACTGACGAATTTCTGTGAAGTTGTGAGCGCCACATGATGGACATGGGATGTTGTGCTCCTTGATGAAGTTCTCCATCTCTTCGTTTGTCCAACCATCTACAGATGATGTGAGCTCGATACCGTTTGCTTCAGCGAAGTCCTCGATAATCTTGTCAGCTCTGAATCTCTCGTGGCATTCCTTACAATCCATAAGAGGATCTGAGAATCCGCCGAGATGTCCTGAAGCTTCCCATGTCTGTGGGTTCATAAGGATAGCACAGTCTACACCTACGTTGTATGGGCTTTCCTGGATGAACTTCTGCCACCAAGCTTTCTTTACATTATTCTTGAGCTCGACACCGAGGTTACCGTAATCCCAAGTGTTCGCAAGACCACCATAGATTTCTGAACCTGGATATACGAATCCTCTTGATTTTGCAAGAGCAACGATTTTGTCCATTGTCTTTTCCATTACTTCTACATCCTCCAATAGATTATTTGTAAATAATATATGTCTTTACAGCTGAATCATAATTTCCATTAACCGGCTTAACTGAAACAACGCCGTCTTTAGAAATAGTAGTTCCCTCATCAGAAACACATACGATTTCACCAGGAACCTTTACAGCAATATTCTCATCGATTGTGAGTACCTTACCTTTGATTCTCTTCACCTGCTCAACAGGGATACTCTTACCCTTCTTGTTATCCTTCACAGAAACGAAGATTGCGTTGAAGTCTTCTTTAGACTTCTTCACATCAGTAAGCTTCACATCGTATTTAGTATGCTTTGCATAACTCTCGACATCTGTATAAGTAGTCTCTACATAAGTCTTTCCGTTTGACTTGCCGATACGAATGAACTTCGCTTTATTCTCGCCCATTCTCTCATTGAAGGCTTCAATATCGTCCTTCACAAGCCCCTTAAGCTCGCTCTTAGAAGTGTCGAGCTGATTTGTATCTACAAGCTCTTCCAGGCGAACAGAGCCATCCTTTTTCAGCGTAAACGTAGTCTGATCAGCCTTCGGACGAAGTGCAATATAGAGATGATGTCCAACATTGTAAATAATTAAAAGCAGAAGAACCGCAAGAACGCCGAGAACACAAGCTCTCTTAATTCTAAGCATACGGTATTTCTTACTTCTTCTCTTTGATCTTCTTTTTCTGTTTTGTGTCTTTGTAGCCATTTTATTACCTTTTCGGTTTATTTTTACAGAATCTGTGATATTATACTCTTTCTCATTTAATTTGCCAACCTTTCGGCCACACTGTTTATGGGAAAAAGCATATCTTCTTACAGGAACTTCTCCGATTTAAACTCGTGTCTCACATTATGCGCCATGAGTTTCTCCATAAACGAATCGAATTCCTGCATAAGTTCAGGTGTCAGTTTAAATGTGAATAGCTTTTTCAGATCAACCGACAGAACAAATTGTATCACATAGAGAAGGTCTTTCGACACGTAAATACCCTTCATACCTTCTTTTCTACATTTCTCACAAAGAATCCCTTCAAAATAGGAGTCTATTAGTACGAGATTCTCCTTCGAGCCACACTCAGCACATTCAAATACATTCGGGTACTCACCATTTAGTCTCAGCGTACGAAGCTCGTAAATACGACGGACGAGTTTCATATCGTAGCTCCCGCTCTCTAAAGCAGAAAGCGACAAATAGAGTAAATTCAATCTCTCGGACTCATCCATATTCTCGTTAGAGAAATATTCTGCCAACTCAAGAAAATACGATGCTAAACAAATAGCATCGTAATCCTTTGAAAGCGAATCAAAGTACTTCTTCACCTCTGCGTTTACAACCGTATAGCTGCTTCGTCCTTCAAAAGCATGGAAGGTTCCGAAAGCAAACGGATTCGTCGCCGCAGAGAGCACACTCTTCGCTTTCCTTGCACCACGTGCGAAGGCCGAGATTTTTCCCCGCTCCTTCGTAAGTAGCACTATTCTTCTGTCATTCTCACCCATAGGCATCGAGCTTATTACGATACCATTTAGAGTAACACTATCTGACATTAATCCTCATCCTCTGTATAGCCTAAGCTTCTAAGTACACCGATATTGTCTCGCCAATCCTTCTTCACCTTTACGTGAATCTGTATGTTTGCTTTCATATCAAGCATTCGCTCGATTTCGAAACGGGCATTTGAGCCGATTTTCTTCAGCATTGCGCCGCCCTTTCCGATGATGATTCCCTTGTGAGAATCCTTCTCGCAGATGATAGTCGCCTCGATATCGACAATAGGCTTACCCTTTCTTTCCTTCATCGATTCAACTGTAACTGCGATTCCGTGTGGAATCTCATCACGAAGCGCATGAAGGGATTTCTCACGAATGATTTCGCAGACGAGCTCACGCTCTGTCTGGTCAGTGTACTCTTCCGGATCATAGTAGAATGGTCCGTATGGGAGTCTGTCATAAATAGCGTCCATAAGCTGCTGTATGCCCTTTCCGCTTCTAGCCGAGAATGGGTAGACATCAGCGTATGGCGCGAGATTCTGATAGGCATCGAGGACGTCTTTCAGCACATCCTTCTTCACCATATCAATTTTGTTTATACCTAAGATTACAGGCTTGTCCGCTGTCTCGAGAACCTTCGCTATTTCCTTGTCCTCTCTATGGATAGGAAGTTTCGGTTCTACAAGCCAGATGATAACATCTACATCAGATACTGCATTTTTCACGATTCCTGACATGTAGTTACCGAGCTTACTCTTCGACTTGTGGATACCCGGTGTGTCGAGGAATACAATCTGACCCTTCTCCTCCTCTGTGAGAACCGCGCGGATTCTCTTACGAGTCGTCTGAGGCTTGTTCGATGTAATGGCGAGCTTCTGTCCCATAATATAATTGAGAAGAGTCGACTTGCCGACATTCGGTCTTCCGATCATCGTAACGAAACCTGATTTCAGATTGCTGTTTGAATTCATCAAATTATCCAGTGTAAAGTCCATTTGACTTCCTTTCATCATACAAATAAATTTACCTGTATGATTTTAACATCATTTAGCGAACTCTGCACACATAAAATTCCTGTGGAGCAATTTCTTTTGGATTAAACTCTTCTTCCCTCACGGAAAAAGCTCTCGAATCAACACTTGCTGCAACGCTTGCAGGGATTTCCTTCGTCTCTTCTGATGGGTTTACTATGCAAAGTAAATTTCCTCGACGGAAGATGAAAGGTTTCTCTTTTTCCGCTAAAACGACCTCGAAGCTGCTGCCTGCCTTCAAATCATCTTCTCTGTGTCTAAGTTCAATTACACGTCTCACGAGATTTAAAAGTGACTTCTCATCTGCTTCTTCGCTTTCTACGTTTACTGGGTGAACATCGTCTACCGGAAGGTAAAGTTCGCGTGAAGCTGCCTCTGAGAAGCCGAGGTTTGAGCCAGCGTTCCACTGCATAGGTGTACGAGAACCTGTTCTCTGGTAACCACCCTCCTTTGATGTAAGTGTTCTGTAGCGCATCCCGATTTCATCACCGTAGTAGAGGAATGGTACACCTGGCATCGTAAAGATAAATGAATAAGCGACCTTCAATTCATCCTCAGAAAGTGTTCTTCTAGGGCGCGGAGTATCGTGGTTGCAAGTAAACATGCTGATATAGCCCCTGTCCTTAGTCGATTCATATTTAGGAAGGTAATCATCCAGGAACCTGTTGATATCATGTACTGCGTCTTTCTTGAAGTAACTGTTGTCGTTATCGAAGCCGTTTGGCTCGTAATCACGAAGAAGTGTGTTATAACCATTTCTCCAATGGTCGAGATAGAAATCCATATGGAAGCCACCGCCGATAGCAGATTTAGGGTTTGACCATTCTGAAACGACTGCTGCCTCTGGATATTCAGTATCGAGCATCGCTCTTACATCTCTCCAAATAGCCTGTGTATTATTCTTCTCCTCGTCATCATCCTTTACAAGAGAATCAGCCATGTCTACGCGGAATCCATCACAGCCCATATCTAACCAGAAACGCATGATATCTTTCATCGCTTCAACTGTCTTCTTTGCCTCTTCAGAACCAGCGGCAGTCTGCCAAGTTTCTGTAACCTTTCCCCAACCGTAGTTGAGCGCAGGCTGACACTTAAAGAAATTCAGCATGTAGACGCCATCTCTGTCACTTTCACCGCTGACATAGAGGTGATCCTTAATTCCTTTGAACGCTCCATCTGTCCAAACATATCTATCAGAGTATTCATTACGTTCAGGTTTCATACTCTCTTTAAACCATTCATGTTCCTCTGACGTATGACCTGGAACGAGATCGAGAAGTACTTTGATTCCTCTCTTATGAGCTTCCTCAAACATTCTCTTTGCATCCTCATTTGTTCCATAACGAGGCGCAACCTTCTTGTAATCTCTTACATCATATCCTGCATCTTTGAATGGACTGTCGTACATAGGGTTAATCCAAAGTGCATTACAACCTAAAGACTTAATGTAATCAAGTTTCTCAATGATACCATTCAAATCACCGATTCCGTCTCCATTTGTATCATAGAAAGACTGTGGGTAAATCTCATAAAAAACCGCGTCATTTAACCATTCTGGCATAATCTTCCTCCAATATATTAGTAATCTATTTAAGTACTGCTATTCCATATTCCGGAACTGTTAATCTGTTTCCCTCTAATTTAAATTCATCCTGCGACGTCTGAAGCACTCCATGAAGCTTAAGTTTAGACCCATCTATAGTCTTACATTTCGACAGGTCTACCGCCTTCGTCTTGTTTGATGTGTTAATTACAACCAGCACAGACTCTGAACTGTCGAGAGCGGTCTTCTTCATAACGAGAATATTCTTATTCGATAGCTTTTCCTCGATTTCATATGTGCCCTCGAGAAGTGCCTTCGAAGAATTACGAAGCTTAGTCGCATTCTTTATATAGCTGTAAATCGAAGTATCATCCTTCATCTGCTTCTCAAGATTTGGATATTTCATCTTATAGCTTTCAATCCCATTCGGGCGGTCTGTCGTAATGCTCTTCGCTTCCTTCGAATCTCCCCATCGCATAGGAAGTCTCTTCGACTCATCCTTTCCCGCGCCCTTCATACCGATTTCATCACCGTAATAGAGGTAGGCGTTTCCACTTCGCATAAAATTCAGACCATACGCGAGTTTAAACTGTTTCTCACCGTCTTCTCCTGCGAAGTAACCTGCCCCTCTATCGATATCATGATTCGTGAAAAAGCTTCCATTCGTATACTTGCTGTCATTTGCTCGATAAAGCTTGTCCGCATACACTAGTGCTTTTCCATAAGACTTCGCACTTAGTGCTCCACGTACAGCATTTGCTAAAAAACCCTCGTTTCCTGCGAAATCGAAGTCGAAGTAAGAATCGAATCCAGATCCATAGTAATCTGCATACTCCGACTGTCCTACCCAGGCTTCTCCGACAAGGTAAGCGTCAGGCTTAATGCTTTTCACCGTCTGTGCGAACCAAGTCATGAATTCTTTATTCTTGTCCGTGTTTCCCCAGTAGTAATAAGCAACAGCATCACATCTGAAGCCATCACACCCATGGTCTGTCCAGAACTTTACGATATCCTCGATTTCCTTCTTCACTGCTGGATTATCGAGTTTCAAATCAGGCATATCCGGACTGAAATGTGACTCGTAATACCAGTCAGAGCCTTTGAGTTCGTGATAACCTGTTTCTTCCTCTTTGGAAAAAGTATAGTAATCTACATAGGGACAATCCGAGGCATTTGGCTTCTGTCCTTCTTCTAGTGACTTAAGATAACGAGAAGCCGTTCTAAACCACTCATTCATATCTGATGAATGATTTATAACCATATCATTTATTATCTTGATACCTTTCTTATGAGCATCCTTTACCAGATTGTCATAGTCGTCCATCGTTCCGAACTGTTTGTCGACAGCTTTGTAATCGACTACATCGTATTTGTGATATGAAGGCGATGGACAGATTGGTGTTAGCCAGATTTCATTGAATCCAAGGTCTTTTATATAATCAAGCTTTTTCCTAATACCGTTCAAGTCGCCTATACCGTCACCATTAGAGTCAGCGTAAGAACCTACGAATATCTGATAGGTTGTATTGTTATGACCTGGCACTGCTACTGTTTTAAGTTTTGAATCAAGTGTCTGCATTTGTAAGCTTTTTCCATTATTCGTGTCTAAACTAGAATGACCGCAGCCTGTGAAAGTGGATATCACAAGAACTGCGGCCATTGCTATTTTGAAACACGAATCTTTAATCCGTGTATTCTTCATATTTAACCCTTTACTGCACCTGCCATTCCATCTACATAGAATTTCTGTGTGAACACGAAAAGTGTTGCGATTGGAATTGAAATAACTACTGCTCCTGCCGCAAAACATGTGTACCAACTGTGGATATATTCCTTTTGGAGCATGTTCCAGAGGCCAATTGCTACTGTGAAGTATTTTGCTTCAGCACCGCAGATTACTTTTGCGAAGATAAAGTCAACCCATGGTCCGATGAAGGCTGTAAGGATTGTATAAACAATGATTGGCTTTGAAAGTGGGATTGTAATCTTTGTGAAGATATCCCACTGAGTTGCGCCATCCATCATGGCTGCTTCATCGATTCCTTTAGGTATTGTATCGAAGAATCCCTTCGCAATCTGGAAACCGAGGCCTGCGCCTGCTGAGTAGACGATTACGAGTGATACTCGAATCATACCGCCCTGTGACATTCCGAGAGCTTTCAGGATGAAGTAAACAGCTACCATTGACATGAATCCTGGGAAGAGTCCAAGGATCATAGCCATATTCATGTAAGCTTTTCTCAGTTTGAAGCGAAGTCTCGATGTACAGTAACTTACTGAAAGTACAAAAAATGATGAAACGATACATGTACATACCGCAATCAAGAGTGTGTTCGCAAACATCTGAGGGAAGTTTAATAGGTTTCTATCCGTGAAAAGCTTTACGTAGTTATTAAGCGTATAACTCTTTGGGAAAAATGTGCTTACGTAACTTCCCGGCTCTGCTCTAAAACTTGTAAGAACTATCCAAGCAATTGGAAGCAACCATATAAAAGCGAGGACTGCGAGGAATACATGTACAAGTACATTTATTACCCTCTTCTTCAGAGGCTTTTTGTTTATGTTCTTTGTTTCCATTATCTAAACGCCTCCTCGTTCTTATATGATTTTGAGTTTCTATAAGTTACCAAACTTACGACACTAAGAAGGATAAATGAAAGAATACCAATTACAGCACCTAAGTTGTAGTACTGCTGATCAATCGTAAGTTTATAGAGCCATGTAACCAGAAGGTCTGTCTGACCTGCTGTATCACCGACATGAATAGGGTTACCGCCTGAAAGGAGGTAGATAACATTGAAGTTATTGATGTTTCCTGTAAATGTAGTGATAAGGTATGGTGTAGTTACGAAGAGCATATATGGCAGAGTAATTTTAAAGAATGTTGCCACAGGACCTGCTCCATCGATTTTCGCTGCTTCATAGAGGTCAGCAGGGATGTTCTGAAGAATACCTGTCACCTGAAGCATTGTGTACGGAATACCTACCCAAAGGTTAACTACAATTACTGTGATTCTAGCCCATGTAGTCTGCTGGAAGAATGGGAGTGCTTTTGTGATGAATCCCATATTCTTCAGAAGTACGTTTACAGCACCCTGTTCCTGAAGCATTGTACTCATAATAAGGAGTGTAACGAACTGTGGAACTGCGATTGTAAGTACGAAACAGAATCTCCAGAAACCTTTAATCTTCGTCTCTTTTCTATTGATGATGAGAGCGAGAATCATTCCGAGGAAGTAATTAAGGAATGTAGCGAAGAATGCCCATACGAGAGTCCATCCAGCTACATGCCAGAACTGACGTCCGATGTTTCCACCGAGATTAAGCACTCGTGCGAAGTTCTCGAATCCTATCCAATCAAAGAGGATAGTGTGATCTCCTTCTTTTGAATAGCTTGTGAAAGCCATACTAATCATGAAGATTAGAGGAAGGATATTGAAAGTGATAATACCAAGCATCGGAAGTGAC
>DAISYI010000048.1:9044-12297 GCA_036825385.1 Lachnospiraceae bacterium
CATAAGTGTCACATGTAGATTTTTATCAAACATCGACTTAAAGTCTTCCTTCAGTGTAGGAATCTTTAAATCGTTTCTTTCAAGTTTATATAGTTTATAACACTGTCTAATCTGTATTCTCCAGAAGAGAATAAATGCAACGATTAGAAATATAGTTGCAATTCCATAAAGCAAGAGAAGTACTGACATATCACCCTTTGTGTATTCATATACGCCTTTTGCTTCATTCCATACTTCCTGCTGCTTTCTCCATCCGAGTGAAGGAAGCATAGAAAGGTTATGGAAGCCTTTTGTAAGCATGTAATAGATGAATCCCACTTCGATAAGAAGGATACCTATTCCCTTTACTATCTGCTTTCTAACCATACATCCAAATCCCATGATGATAGTAGAAAGCTTTACTTTCCAGTCTCCTGATTTAATTGCGCGGGATACTGTTATTTTTTCATTCATTCTCTTTCTCCCAAAGCCCTTTTTCTTAAAAATGGCACGCAACCTATGCAAAGATTGCATGCCATAAAATTTAATTATTTTACAGCATCTGTGTTCATTGCCTTGTTCATCTTCTCTGTCTTATCTTTTGCATTGTCATGAGTAACTGTCTTTGCAACAAGTTCCTTACCCATTGACTCTGCTGGTCCCCAATAATTGCCCATCTTAGCAACTGTTGGCTGAAGAATAGATGTCTTTGTCATTGTCTCCATCTGAGCCTTAGCCATTGCATTGTCACCTACATTAACTGACTTATCTGTAGGAACGATTCCTCTAGCTTCGAAGTGTGACTTCTGAGCATCCTTTGAGCCAAGGTAAGCAGCAAGTGCAACTGCTACATCCTGATTCTTTGAGTTAGGGTTAACGCCGATACATTTTGTACCGTTGAATGCCTTAAGCTGTCCTTCCTTACCATCAATCTTTACTGTAGGAAGTGGTGCACATCCCATGTTGTCGCCAAGAGCTTTCTTTACGTTGTCATAATCCCATGATCCTGTGAATACAGCGTTTACAGAACCATCTTTAAGTCCTGCAAGTCCTGACTGGTTGTCGTCGTTCTTGAAGTTCTTGTTTGCTACGAGGTCTACAAGGTAGTTTGTAACTGCTACAGCCTTGTCACCACCGAAGTCGATACCCTTCTTCTCCTGCTCCTGGTCATCTCCGAAGAGTGTACATCCATTAGCTACATAGAAAGAAGCGATGTACCAGCTGTTTGAAAGTGGGAATGAAACTGTTCCCTTTTCAAGCATTTTGTCTAAGCTCTTTACATCATCTTCTGTGAACTTTGACTTGTCATAGTACATGAACCATGTGTTTGATGTGAAAGGAACACCATATACGCTGTCCTTGTATGTTACAGTCTTTACGATTGCATCATCGTTCTGCTTCTTAACCTGCTCAACTGTCTTTCCACCAAGCTTAGCGATTGCATTTCCTTTGACAAGAGCTGAAAGGTTATCGTTTGCGAACATATATACATCAGCTGCTGCATCAGCATCCTTTGTAACCTTGTCCTTTGCGTCACCTTCTGGGCAAACGCCATACTTAAATGTGATGTTCCATTCTGGATGAGCTTTGTTGAACTTCTCACACTCTGTCTGGAGCCACTTACCTGAATCTTCTGACTGATCTTCCTGTGGTGACCAAACCTTAAGAGTGATATCTTTCTTGCTACCAGAATCGCTAGAACCAGATCCATTAGAACCACATCCTGCGAATGTTGTTGCAACCATTGTAGTTGCAAGTGCCATTGCTAACACTTTTTTCTTCATGTTAAAATTCCCCCTTCTTTGGTTTAAAGAATTTTTGATAATGTTTCGGATACTTTCGCATCCGCTATATTCGTTATAATCCTTTTAGGCAAAAATGTAAACAAATTTTAGCGTTTCGGGAACGTTTTCGTAGAGTTGCACAAAGGGACGAGAGCGTTTTTGTAACTATTCCACAAAAAGTTTCGTAATGTTTCGTAAAACGTTGTTTTTGGAAGTTTTTTCCCATATAATGAAACAAATTACGATTAAATAATTGAGGTAAAACTATGGCTCAGAGGACTACACTCAGAGATATCGCAGAACGTTTGAACATCACGCCCGGCACCGTCTCCAAGGCGATGAACGGAGCTGATGACATCAGCGAAGAAATGCGATCGCTTATCCTAGACACTGCGGTGGAAATGGGATATGTAAATAGAAAAGCTCAAAAAAAGAATACAAGAAAGCTCTGTCTTCTCATAGAGAATATGGAGTATAAGACGGCTGAAGATTTCGGTTACGATATCGTTCTCGGATTTCAGCAGGTTGCTACTAAAGAAGATTATCTCGTTGATTTAGTGGAGGTCTCTCCTGATTTTCAGAAATCTAATCCGTATGATTCGTTCATGCTTTCAAATGGATATTTAGGTTCTCTGGCAATTGGTTTCGCTCTCGAGGATCCATGGATGGAGGAGTTTAAAAGCACTACCTTCCCTACTGCTCTTCTCGACAATACGATTCCAGGCACAGAGAATGTCTGCAACATAAGTACAGATTCAAGCGAAGCAATCGACCTCGCCATAGAGCATCTCATATCAAAAGGTCACACGAAGATTGCTTTCCTCGACGGTTCTACGAGATCATATATTTCTAATAGCCGAATGCAGGCATACCTCAGCAGTATGTCGAGACATCATCTTCCTATTGACCCAGCTCTCGCCATCTACGGCTATTTCGTAGCAGATGCAGCTCACTACCACGTTCCTAACTTGCTTTCAGCCGGTGCGACTGCAATCATCTGCGGTAATGATTTGATTGCCAGTGGTGTAATTGAGTCGGTAAAGGATTTAGGACTTTCTGTTCCAGAAGATATTAGTATCATCGGTTTCGATGATATTCCACTTGCCGCGAAACTCGATCCGCCACTTACTACTATTCAGCAGGACAGACTCGCCCTCGGAAGAAGCGGTTATTTCGTTGTTCATGCGATGCTTAACAATGTAAGTCAAAGCGTTTCTCTTCTTAGACCGCGACTTATCGAGCGAAAAACAACGGCTTCTTCCCGACCTCGCCCGATAACAGCAGACACAATCATCGACAAAGACAGCGTACTGTATCAGAATCCATCGCTGTTCTCAGGAAGATACTAAAAAGAACCCCATCACTCGGGGTTCTTTTTTACATCGCATATGTATAACACAAACTAGTTATCACCAGCAAGCAAATTACTTACCTGGCCAAATTCTGTTTTTGATTTCTCAAATGCATTCTCACAACCGATTACACAGAGA
>DAISYI010000049.1:0-1730 GCA_036825385.1 Lachnospiraceae bacterium
ACCTTGAAATCGATTTCCAGGAAATCGCATAATATATCAAAAATTATGGACCCATTCATTGAGATGGGTCCTTTTTTATTGAAGAAGTAGTCTTAAAGCCCCTGTTTATGCTATTATATTCTGTAAGGATTTGAAAAATAGGAGGGGCATTTGATGAAACTAGAAAAGAATCAAAGATATTTATATGGTTGCTATGGTCATCAGGCTACTCCTGATGAAACCGGCGAGTATTACTGTCGTGCTAGACATTTCCTTATGCACGATAGTTTCACTTTGTGTAGAGATTGTCCACTTTTCGGTGGTACATCTATGACAGAGGGTGGGGAATCGGTTCCAGAATGCTGGTATTTAGACACTGAGAATTATTCACAGGAGTTCTTTGAACGTCCGCAGGTTTCACCTATTCAAGCATACAAGAAGCAGGATTCTCTTATGAAGATGGGATATGTAAGCTTTTTCCCAGAGTATCTTTCTGACGAGGAAAGTATTAGACGATTCGGGTTAATTGAAAAAGCTTTCGTGTTTGCAGCTGATAAGCATCACGGCCAGGTCCGAAAGGGCTCAAATATCCCATATATTGGACATCCAATCGAGGTGGCGATGCTCGTTGCCAAGATGGGAGGAGATGTAGAGATGATTGCTGCTGGCGCGCTTCACGATACATTGGAGGATACAGATACCACTTATGATGAACTCGTAAAGGAGTTTGGTTATAGGGTGGCTGACCTTGTAAATGAGGAAAGTGAAGATAAGCGTCCAGATCTGGATAAATCGAAATCCTGGAAGGTGAGAAAGCAGGAGACCATCGATTATGCAAAATCGGCATCGAGAGAAGCGAAAGTGATACTTCTTGCTGACAAGCTTTCTAATATGCGTCAAACTGCGTTAAATATAGAGAAGATTGGGGACAAAGTTTGGGAAAGATTTAATGTAACAGACCCTTCCCTTCATGAATGGTATCATAGAGGAATTCTAGAAAGTATGGAAGAACTCTCCGATACTGAACAGTATCTTGAATACAAGATGCTACTTAGGAAAGTTTTTGGGCATAATAAATAGGAGTAGAGATGGGAAAGAAAGACGACAAAACCAATGTAATGCGGGTTTTAGAGCAGAAGAAAGTAGAGTATATCCCACATTCTTACACTCAGGACGCATCTCTTACAGGTGAGGAGATTGCGAAATTGCTCGGCGAAGATGTCGAGAAAGTTTTTAAGACTCTGGTCACACAGGGAAAAAGCAAGGAATTCTACGTTTTCGTAATTCCTGTTGCAGAAGAATTAGATTTGAAGAAAGCAGCGAAGGCAGTCTCGGAGAAATCCGTTTCTATGCTTAAACAGAAAGATTTGCTTCCTCTCACAGGATATGTTCACGGTGGTTGTTCACCTATAGGAATGAAGAAGCAATTTACTACAGTATTTCATGAAACAGCAGAAAACTACGAGACAATCTGCTTCAGTGGCGGAAAGGTTGGTTTTCAGGTAGAAGTTCATCTATCTGATATAAAGCCAATTATCCGATATACACTGTCAGATATCATCGTAGAATAATATAGAAAGATATTTATTTAATGAAAAATTTTACATTACTTGCGCCTTGCCACTTCGGTCTCGAGGCGGTCTTAAAGCGAGAAATCTATGATTTAGGTTATGAAATCTCAAAGGTTGAAGATGGAAGAGTATATTTCGATGGCGATCCAGAAGCGGTTGTACTTTCAAATATCCATCTTC
>DAISYI010000049.1:1740-4762 GCA_036825385.1 Lachnospiraceae bacterium
GAGTTGTTATAACCTTACTAGTCAATGAAATTTTCAGCTGAAAGAGTTCTTCTCGTAGTAGGTCAGTTCAAAGCGACTACATTCGAAGAGTTCTTCCAGGGAGTGAAGTCACTTCCATGGGAAAGCTATATTCCAAAGAATGGTAAATTCTGGGTAAAGAAAGCTTCATCTGTTCAGAGTAAGCTCTTCTCCCCATCAGACCTTCAGTCCGTAGCCAAGAAAGCTATGGTAGAGAGAATGAAGGCCGCATACAAAATCGACTGGTTCCCTGAAACAGGAGTAGAGTATCCAGTCAGAGTATTCCTTTACAAGGATGAAGTAACTGTAACTCTTGATACTACAGGAACTTCACTTCATAAGAGAGGATATAGAACAGAAGCAGGAGCTGCTCCTATTTCTGAAACACTTGCAGCTGCACTTATCATGCTTACACCTTGGAAGAAGGATAGAATTCTTCTCGACCCAATGTGTGGTTCAGGTACATTCCCAATTGAAGCGGCTATGATTGCTGCAAATATCGCGCCGGGTATGAACCGTACATTTACTGCTGAGAAGTGGACAAACTTCATCGATAGAAAGCTTTGGATCGATGCAAAGGCCGAGGCTAGAGAGAATGTAAATACTGATATCGAGACAGATATTCAGGGATACGATGTAGATTCTGATGTTCTCAAGATTGCTAGAGAGAATGCTAAGAGAGCAGGTGTAGGAAATCTCATCCACTTCCAGGTTAGAGATGTAAAGGATACACGTCATCCTAAGAAATTTGGATTCATCATCTCAAACCCACCTTACGGTGAAAGACTTGAAGAGAAGAAGAATCTCCCTAAACTTTACAGAACTTTAGGCGACGTATATAAGGGTCTCGACTCATGGTCGATGTACCTAATCACATCATATGAATTTACAGAGAAAGATCTCGGAATTAAGGCTCAGAAAAATCGTAAGATCTACAATGGTATGATCAAGACATATTTCTACCAGTTCCCAGGTCCAAAACCACCAAAGAAGGGTAAAAATGAAGGATAAAAAGTTATTTACAATATTTACCATATTGTTAGTGCTTTTAGTTACCTTACAGTCACATACATGGGGAGACAAAGCAGGACAGGTCGAGCCTTTTAGAGGGGCTCGTTTGGAAAGTGCTGTCTTTAATCCCCTTATTTCAAAAAACTTAAACAAATCTGATGTAGTTAAGCTTTCCATCGATGGCGAAGAGTATGCCAGTGAACGAGGAGAAATCATCCTCGATAATAATATGGAAAGCTTGGCTTCTCTTACACTTATCCGACGCATATTCTATGCAAGTTCACGCATGGTCGGAATGAATTCCGTTGTATTAGAAAGAAATAACGATAGTTTCAGATTCACAGTAGGCGAGAAAGCTGGAACGAAGAATAAGGAGAACATAACTCTAAGAGTAGCTCCAGAGAAAGTCGGAGACAAAGTCTACTTCTCACTTCAGGATATCTGCCGAATCTTCGGTTATGGATATGAGTGGGATAATGACCGAAAAATCGTAGGTCTCGACAGTTCTACAGCAGCTAAACCTAAACTTCGTACGAAGTTCGATCTGAGAAATGAAGGAAGAACTGCTTCCATTAAAAACCAGGGTACACTTAGTACTTGTTGGGCTTATGCAGCTACATCTGCGCTTGAATCAAGTATGCTTACTGATTCTAAGATGATATTCGACGCGGACGATATGGCTAGAAGAAACACCTATAAGCGTCGTCTCGACGAACCTGGAAACTATATGATGGCTGTTTCGTACCTTCTTTCATGGACAGGTCCTACAGAGCAGGGAAAAAACGGTACAGCTAAACACTTGCAGGAAGTTCATTTCTACAATCAGGACGACATGGATGAAATCAAATGGGCTGTCTTTAAGAACGGTGGAGTTTCTACATCTCTCTATGCTGAGACGAAGGAAGGAAAGTTCACTAAGTCAGACTACTATAACGCTGATAAGAACGCTTATTACTATTATGGTAATAAGAAGCCAAATCATGATGTCGTAATCATCGGATGGGATGATAACTATGATGCATCTAATTTCGGTCATAAATGCCCCGGAAATGGAGCCTTCATCTGTCAGAACAGTTGGGGGGATAGATTCGGAGACGACGGTGTATTCTACGTGTCTTACTATGATACGAATATCGGAAATTTCGGCGTTTCTTATGTAAAGATTGAAAGCAATACAAACTATGACAAGATTTACCAGACAGACCTCTGTGGAAGTATCGGTAAGGTAGGTTTTGGAACGAAGATGTCCTATGCGGCAAATATCTATAAGGCGGACACAAATCAGGTTGTTAAAGCAACAGGCTTCTATAATACTTCTAGAGGTAGTGAGTACGAAGTATATGTAGTAAAGGATTATAAGAATACTTCCTCATTCTCAGAACGAGAAATGGTTGCGAAGGGTAAACTTGATGAACTCGGGTACTACACAATCATGTTTGACAAGGATATCGAAGTGTCAGAAGGAAGTAGCTTCGCTATCGTGCTTATGATGAAATCTAAGCAGAATGGAAAGCAGATTGCGATTGAATATGATGGTAACTCACTGACGAAGAATGTAGACATAAGCGATGGACAGGGATATATCAGTTCAAATGGTGTGAACTGGGATAGAATCGAGACAGAATTCGATGCAAATATATGCCTTAAGGCTTATGCGGATAACAGGAAATAATACTAGGTTTTTTGACGATGAACGATAACGATAGAAAAGACGTATACAGGATAGAGCATTTTCTGGCAGGGTTGTTCTTATGTTTTTTCCTGGCGCTATTATTATTTATGATAATTGTGCCAGATTTTCATTCGAAAGCAGCGCTCTGGAAGGCTCGTATCCACGGAAAAAACGAGTGGCCTATAACTTCTAAGATATCCGACGATGTGAAAGAAGACGGATTTATCTTCGAACTGCCAGAGGATATCGGGATTGATAATATCAAAGTTTCGACATCTCTTAGAGCAGGAGAAGCGGTGCTTAAGGTCGATGGAATCGATG
>DAISYI010000049.1:4772-12066 GCA_036825385.1 Lachnospiraceae bacterium
GCATATCCTGAGGATTATAAGCTTAAAGGGAAGAGCAAGGTCGTTAGGGATGTGTATTTCTCTTACGAGCAGGAACAGGCCAGAATCAAGTTTAAGTTGAATTCTATGTTTGAGCCAATAGTAAAGGTTTCAAATGATAAGCTCTATATCAATTTCAAGAACGCGAATGAGGTTTATAGGAAAATCGTTCTTATCGATGCATCACTCGGTGGTGACCAGAAGGGTGTCGAGTTTAACGGATCATGCGAGAAGGACATAAATCTTGCGGTCGTTAAGAAAGCGAAGAAGATAATCGATAAGGAAAAACCTGCGGATACAAAGGTCTACTACACGAGACTTAAGGATGAGACTATATCAGAGGAGAAGAGAATTACTATGCTTAATGAAAGCATGGCGGACTACTTCGTATCGGTTGGCTTGAATTCTACATCGAGTGGTCGTATCTCTGATATGAAGGGAATATCGACCTACTATATGTCTACAAATCCAAAGAGCAAATCCCTCGCTGTAAGTTATCTAGACTCTCTTGTGACTGAGACTTCCGGTGCAAATAGAGGAATTATTCCTGGTGATAATAATAGAATTTTAGAGGCAACAAATAAGGTATCTATACTGGTAAAGCTTGGCTTCGCTACTAATGGTGAGGAACGAGAACTTCTTACGCAGAAGGATTATCAGGATAAATTGGCAAGGGGACTTGCAAATGCAGTTTTAAATAGTATTAAAGGAGAGTAAAAGTGACTAGAATAGTTTTTGCGACTGGCAACGAGAACAAGGTTCGTGAAGTGAATGAGATTCTTGGAAATGATGTATTCGAAGTGGTTTCAATGAAGCAGCTCGGAATAGAAGATGACGCGGAAGAAAATGGTGTGACTTTTGAAGAGAATGCACTAATCAAAGCAAAGTCTGTTTGGGACAAGGTCGGAGGATATGTTCTTGCAGATGATTCAGGACTTGTAATTGACGCGCTTCCTGATATCCTTGGAGTTGAGAGCGCTAGATTCATGGGACATGATACTTCATATGACATAAAGAACAGGGCAATTCTCGACAAGATGAAAGATGTTCCAGATGATAAACGTAGCGCCAGATTCGTATGCGCTGCAGCAATCGTACGACCTGATGGAAGTAGTGATACGGTTAGAGGAACTATGGAAGGCTATATTGGCGATCATATTGAAGGAGAGAGAGGATTTGGTTATGATCCAATCTTCTTCCTGAGAGAATATGGCTGTTCTTCAGCTTCTCTTAGCGCAGAGGGAAAAAACGCAATTTCTCACCGTGGTAAGGCAATGAGAAAAATTAAGGAAATGATATAGGAGTTTACATGAAAATACTAGCAGTGAGTGATTCACACGGAAGACTTGGCAATATGCAGTCAGTTGTAGAGAATGTTAAGCCTGACGTGATGCTACACATGGGGGATGTCGAACTGGATGTCGAGTATGTGAAAGCACTTTTGGGAATAAAGGCGTGTTTCGTAAGAGGAAATTGTGATGCAGATTTCTCGTTGAAGTCATATCACATATTTGAGGCAGCAGGACATCGTATCTTCATGACACATGGGCATAATTATGGCGTGAGATATGGAATGAATGAAATAAAGGAAGTTGCTCGTAGAGAGAAGTGTGATATTGCGCTTTTCGGCCATACACATGTACCTATATTAGAGGAAGATGATGGACTCGTAGTTGCAAACCCAGGAAGTATAGAGTTCCCTCGTGGAGCAGTTATGAAGCCATCATTTATGATTATTGAAATCGATAAAGATGAAGTTAATTTCCAGCATTTCTATATCGATTGATTTTAGGCAAAATAAAACTCCGAGAAAGAAGATTCTTTCCCGGAGTTATTTTATTATGTTTATTTGAAGAATGAGATTTCTTCATTGAGCTTATCTGCGATAGACTTAAGTGAATCAGCAGAAGAAGCAAGAGTAGATACTGTAGCTGAAAGTTCCTCCATTGCAGCACCTGTCTGCTCGGATGAAGCTGCATTTTCTTCTGATATAGCTGAAAGTGAACTCATCGCGTCAGCAACTACATTATTAGCAGATACACAAGTACCAGCGTTTGATTCGATATTCTGAGCACTTGAAACAGTAGACTGAATATCATTAATCATAGCTTTTACAGATTCAACTGTAGTTCCGAGAACTACACGCTGTTCGTCATTTCCGCGCTGAACTTCAGCTGCCATAGAAACGGCTGCCTGCGATTCTTCGAGGAGGACATCCATAGTCTCTCTGATTTCATCAGCCATGTTTCTAGAATCATCAGCAAGCTTTCCGATTTCTTCAGCAACAACGGCGAAGCCTCGTCCGCTTTCTCCAGCTCTGGCTGCTTCGATAGAAGCGTTAAGTGAAAGGAGGTTAGTCTGTGCTGCGATAGAAGCGATTCCTTCGACTTTTTCATTGATGCTTTCAACAGCTTTGCTTGTAGCACCAATCTTCGCTGAAATCTCTTCGATATGAGAGTTCATGCTCTGACTGCTTTCCTGAAGTTCTGCAAGACTCTTGGCAGATTCGCTAGATACATTTGACATTCTAGCCGTGAGTTCTGATAGATCATTTGTGCTACTACGTACGCTACCAGTTGCATTAGAGATATCTCCAACACTAACTGTAACGTTCTGAATTTCGTCAGCCTGCTGAGTAGCGCCTGTAGCGATTTCCTGTACTGAGTTTGCTACGTCATCAGCAGTAAGAGAAATCTGGTTTGCAGTTTCTGCAAGCTCTTCTGAGGATTCGTTAACAGAAACGGTCGAAGCTTTAATATGATCTACGATACCAGAGAGCTTCTCAATAACAACATTTACATTTCTAATGATATCGCCAAATTCGTCTTTTCTCGTTGTATACTTATCAATAGTAACGAAGCTACCATTTGAAAGCTCATCCATAGAGTGATTGAGAACCTTAAGAGGTCTAGTGAATGAGTTTGCAATATTGATAGAAAGTATAATTGCAACTACTAGGAGAATGCCACCGACTGCTACAGTTATATTGATACTTCTAAGAGTTGGAGCCATAACTGTTTTATAATCAGCTGCCATAACTATAACCCAGCCAGTTGATGGTTCTTTCTGGTAGGACATAATAAGCTTTCTACCATTCTGAGAACCAATATAGCTACCTGAACTTTTAGTCTTTGAATCTTTATATGCAGAAAGATTTGAAAAATCTTCAAGATTATTTGCATCGATTTCATGACCTGAATGTGCGATAACCTTTCCATCACGGTCCAGAATCATAGCTTCTTCTTTCTTCTTTGAATTGACAGATTTCTTAAGGAAATCATGAAGGAATGTAAGCTGGTATGGTCTCTGAACAGTACCAATTACAGTTCCGTCTGTATCTTTGATAGGTACGATAGGGAAGATCGTAGCTGTTCCTGTAGATTTACCTACGAGGACTTCAGAAATATAAGTATTTCCTTTCATAGCTTCTTTAAAATAATCTCGGTCAGATACATTCTGAAGGTCTCCAGATGAGCGCACAAGCTGCTGTCCGTTGGCAGCAGTTACGGCGATAGAGTTATCTCCCTGAAGGGAATCTTCTACTTTAATAAGCCATGCTTTTTGAGCTTCATCATTTCTATCAGAAGGTGAAGCTTTCATGTAGTTAATGAGGTCTGTACTTGATGCGATAGTGTATAGACTTGATGTCATCTTATCGAGCTCCCTCATGAACGAGTTTTCGATAACGGCAGTCTTCTGCTTATTAATGTCCTCAACTTCTTCCAATGCCTGTGAAGTGGAACTCTTATAAGAAATAATAAGAGAGATGAGAAGAGGAATGGTTACAATTAATACGATAACTAGAATTAGTTTGCTTTTTACACCATTCAAAGAAAAACTCTTATTTGGTGTTTTCTCATTTGAAGCTTTTTTCTTAGACATACTTTTCCTCCGTAGATATATAAAAAAGAATATGCCACCAATATACATACATTGTAGAAAAATAAGTTTTTTTCTACAATGAAATAGAGGCAATATAAAGAAAACATTAAGAAATATATAGAAATTAGAAAGCTTCTGTTATTGAATTTAGTCGACTTCTAGTTTATAATTTGTTTAAGAGTATTAAATAATATATGGGTGGTTTCCATTTAATAAAGGGGTATATATGAATAAAGAAGTACTGTTTGAACCCGAAAAAATAGCACTTTCTATCTACAAAGGAGAAGATGACTTCTCTATGTCTCATGGTAGCTTTAGGTACAGAAGGAAGGCTACTAGGACGATTAAATTAAAAGTCTTGAAAGTAGAAAGGGCTGAACATTCAACAGTTGTCACATATGGTGACAATGGAAGATCTGTTGCCAGCATTCGCTGGGAGAATATTTCAGATTCAATTACAAAAGCAGTCATGTCATGGAATCCTAAATTCCATGGAGGACTTTATAACAGGTTCGATATAACTTTCCCTTCGACGAAAGAAGAGAGATTCTTTGGTTTGGGAGAGAATTATTTGAAGTGTAATCTCAAAGGCGAGAAAGTTCGTGTTTGGGTTGCGGAGCACCAGAACACGGTTCGTATTGCAAAGAAGATGCTTAGGTGGAAGTCGACATCATGGGCGGTGGGAAGACAGCCTGACAAGGTTCAAAAATTCTCGAGTTATGAGTCGTACTATTCACAGCCTACCTTCCAATCTGACAGGAAATACTTTTTCCATCTTCTTACGACGAAATATTGTGAGTTTGATTTCGAAGATGAGGATAGTTTCACTATTAGTTTGGAGGAAACACCGACTTTCTATATTGGAAGTGCGGGTTCTTTCGAGGAGTTGTCAAAACTAGAGTATAAGTTCCTAAGAGAACTTTCTAAGAGAGACCTCACTAGTGTATGGCCGATGTCTATAAAATCTCTGAAAGAAGGCGTTTCGGATGAGGTTCCTGAATGGGTAAATGATGGAATTATACTTGCTATTCAGGGTGGAACAGAGGAAGTTCAGAAGCGAATAGATGAAGTGAAGGCGGCAGGTGGTAAAGTCGCAGGAGTATGGTCGCAGGACTGGTGTGGATGTAGAAAGACAGGTTTCGGTTACCAGGTTATGTGGAATTGGAAATGGGATTCGAAGCTATATCCGGGCCTTCATAAGAAGATTGAAGAGTGGCAGTCTGAAGGAATCAGATTCTTGGGTTATATAAACCCTTTCATTGCTTTAGAGGGGGAATTATTCAAAGAAGCCAGAGAGAATGGGTATCTCGTTCTAAATAAAAAGAGTGAGCCATATCTGGTGAAGATTACGACTTTCCCCGCAGCGATGGTTGATTTCACTAATCCATATGCTTATGAGTGGTATAAAGACATTATTAAAGAGAATATGATTGATCTGGGACTCGGTGGATGGATGGCTGATTTCGGTGAGTATCTGCCGACAGATTGTGTGCTTTATTCGGGGGATAATCCTGAGGATATTCATAATATTTGGCCAGCTATTTGGGCGGGCTTGAATTATGAAGCGATTCGTGAATGTGGAAAGGAGAAGGAAATCTTCTTCTTCACAAGAGCTGGTTCTACAGGAACTATCGCGAAATCGCCTATGATGTGGACAGGAGATCAGCACGTAGACTGGTCAGTAGACGATGGAATACCAGCTGTGATTCCGGCGACTTTTTCCCTGGCGGCGAGTGGCTATCCTGTTGCGCATTCCGATGCTGGCGGTTATACAACGATTATGGAAATGACTCGGTCGAAGGAACTTCTGAAGAGGTGGATAGATATGAATACGTTCTCGCCGCTTCTCAGAACGCATGAGGGCAATCAGCCGGCTAGAGATGTTCAGTTCTATAGTGATGAGGATTTGGTAAAGTTCACTGCGAGAGCGAGTCAGATTCACTTTATTTGGAAGGATTATATTAACGATCAGATTCTAGAGGCGAAGCGCGATGGTGTACCGGTTATGAGACCGCTTTTCTACTATTATGATGAGCAGGAGAGTTTTAATTGCCAGAGCGAATATTTGCTGGGAAGAGATGTGCTTGTTGCGCCAATTCTAAAGGAAGGGGCGGGGTATCGATATGTTTATTTCCCAAATGATGAATGGGTAGATATCTGGACGGGTAAAGAATTCAAAGGTGGTTATAAGAAGATTAGTGCGCCGGTTGGAATCACACCGGTATTCGTGCGAAAGTGCGCGAAGGATCTCGACAAGGTGGTTCAGGCGACGCGCGATTATGAGATGTCATTGATGAAATAAAGTAAATATAGAGGGGGAATTACAATGAATGAGAAGAGCGAAAGCTTTAAGAGGACGAGAAGGGCGAAGATGTGCTATGGACTTGCAGATATTTACGGAGGCGGTGCCTTTGTAATTATTAGCACTTTCTTCACTGTGTTTTTGACAAAGGCACTTGGAATGCCAACAGAACTGGCTGGTTCGATTCCTTTGATTGGAAAAATCTGGGATGCTGTAACGGATCCGGTTATGGGAAATATAACAGATAGAACGGTTTCAAAATATGGACCGAAGAGATTCTATCTTCTAGTTGGAAGTATTATTTCCTGTATCACTTTCTTTTTGATGTGGGTTCCGTTCACGACAGAATCCATGGTTTCGAAATATGCTTTTTACGTAGCAATGTATATGCTGTTCTCGACAGGTTTTACTATTGTTATGGTTCCTTACAATGGACTTCTTCCAGACATGGTAGAGGACTATACGGAAAGAGCCAAGTTCTCAGCTGTTAGAACGATGCTTTCTACATTTGGAGCAATCTTAGCGGGACTTATTCCATCTATTATTATTAAGCACAATACAAATACTGCTGAATATATGCTTGTGGCAATTATATTCTCAGTGATTTTCTTCTTGGCGATATTGGGAACATTCTTCGGTACGTGGGAGAAAAAGAAAGAACCTGTAAAGATGGGACTGGGCGATAGTTTTCGTCAGTCTTTCTCAGTATATAGAAGCAGAAGCTTTAGAATTTTTATCGCTATCTTCCTCTGTGGGCAGGGAGCAGCAGACTTTGTGACAGGGCTTGCTATCTACTATGTGGATGATGTTTTGAATGCTTATGGTGGCGGAAGATTTGTTATGCTGATGGGTGTAATTCTTCTTTCACAGTTCGTTGGAACGATTATGTTTGGACCTATTATGTCAAAGACATCGAAGAGAACACCTATTCTCGTAGGCTTCCCGGTTAGAATTGTAGCAACTTTAGCGCTGCTGTTCTTCTCATATGAGGGAGCGCCATTTAGTGTAATACTTGGACTTTCATTTGTAATCGGTATGGGAATGGCGGGTTCAACAGTTTCAATTTACGCTATTCTTACAGATATGGCAGAT
>DAISYI010000050.1:0-1535 GCA_036825385.1 Lachnospiraceae bacterium
GATGATGGCATGTATTTCTGTATGTGCTGTCCTGTCATTCACAAAAGAAGAAGATGTAAGAAACCGTATCAATGTAAGCGGAATGCCATTTAAAACCCGAAATACTGCATCCATTCTCGCAGTAATTACAATCGGATTTATAATCACAACAGCTGTAAACATAGCAGTTGCTATCACGGGAGCCTCAGACTATAATGACAAGCTTCTGTTCTACTGCCTGAATTCATACGTACTTATGCTGATAGGACTCGGACTCGCCTTCCTCATAAGTGCAATCACTACAAACTCAAATATTGTAAGTATGATTACAAACATGCTGGTACTGTCTATGAGTTTCTTCTGTGGAGTTTTCATAGATTTGGCATTCTTATCAAAAAGCATTGTAAAAGCAGCTCATTTCATGCCGCTTTACTGGTACACAGCTGCTGTCAGATATATTAATGACACGGACATAAACAAAATTTTTAGTACAACATTTTTTGAGTACCTCCTGCTTCAGCTATTATTTGCAGCTATATTCTTTGGAGCTGGTCTGGTAATCTCGAAGAAAAAGGAACAATATGCTATTTGACATTCTAATCCGAACACTTACGGCAACTGGATTATCGATTCTTATAAACGCAGACGACATTACGGTCATGAGTACCGTAATGTCTGTTTGCGTCTTTTTACTTATGGAGTGCAGTCAGTTATTCGAAACAAAGTATCTATCATATGGAGCTTGTATTTCCAGTTTCGTTATAACAGAAATATTCTTCTTCCTAACTTCAGCAGATGCAATCCTGATTAAGTCGATAGCGCTTCTGGTACTATTAATGTATACCTGTCTTTCACTTCATCTGTATGAAAATATTATGGTATTAAAAGAATCGCTTCATAAGACTCGCGATGACAGCACAGAGCTTGAATCGATTCTTCGTGAGAAAAACAAACGTCTTTTAGCAGACCAGGACCGCGAAGTACATTTAGCTACTCTTGCTGAGAGAAACAGAATCGCACGAGATATTCACGATAATGTAGGTCACCTTCTCTCAAGAGCAATCCTTCTTCTAGGAGCGATTAAAACAGTAAACACGAATGAATCAATTTCACCTCAGCTTAACCTGCTCTCGGATACGCTAGACGAATCCATGGCAAAGATGCGTAGCTCAGTACACGATCTTCATGATGATTCTATTGACCTGAAGAAAAACATAAATGAGATTTTAGGCGAACTAAGAGGATTCAAGGTAAAAACAGAACTTGATTTAGACAAAGAGCTATCCGTAGAACTGAAACTATCGATAATAGGAATATTGAAAGAATCTATAACCAATATAATAAAGCACTCAAACGGTTCTACTGTATCAATTATATTGCACCAGAATTACAATTTTTGTACACTGTCCATAACAGATAACGGAACATTAGACGAAGCTGAAAAAACCAGAATAGCAACTGAAGGATATGACGGTATCGGTCTTAATAATATTAAAAACAGAGCAAAATCTCTCGGAGGAGATGCGTACTTCTATACAAACGATGGTTTTACAGTA
>DAISYI010000050.1:1545-2839 GCA_036825385.1 Lachnospiraceae bacterium
AAGATTGCCATTTAATTAGAAACGAAGGAAGATTATGGATACAAAGAAAATATTACTCATAGATGATGATGAACTTATTACAATGTCATTAAAAATGATTATTGAAGCAGAAGAAGGATTTCAAGTTATAGGTGCCGGTCAAAACGGAGCAGATGCCGTATCTCTTTACGAAGAACTTAAACCAGACCTCCTTCTCATGGATATTCGTATGCCGGATATGAACGGATTAGAAGCGGCTGAAGCAATCCTTTCCAAACATAAGGACGCAATCATCCTGTTTCTGACCACCTTCTCGGATGATGAATACATCGTCAAAGCTCTTAAACTCGGAGTAAAAGGTTATCTTCTGAAACAGGACTATAAATCACTTCCTGCGTCGCTTCATGCAGCTATAAATAATCAAAGCGTATTTGGAGGAGCAATTGTAGACAAACTTCCTGAACTGATGTCCGCTTCGAGAAAAACCGACGAATTTGATTACTCAAGTTTCGACATCACAGAAAAAGAATACGAAGTGATACAGTTAGTTTCTGAAGGTTTTTCCAATAAAGAAATTTCTCAAAAACTCTTCCTTTCAGAAGGAACCATTCGAAACTACCTGTCCACTATTCTAGAGAAACTTAATCTACGAGACCGTACACAGCTTGCTATCTTCTATCTAAAAAACAGATAACCTGTTTTTAAGTTAGAGCGCGCTCATGGCGCGCAAACCATGAAAAAGCCCTAGTGATCTACACTAGGGCCTTAAATATTGTTCATTAACTCAAAAGACGACTAATTTCTTCTACCATGTCTCCTATGGTTCGAGCCTGAATTGCAACCTTCTCGGTATTCTCGGCATTGCTTTCAGCCATCTCTCTAATAGTAACAAACTGCTCATTCTCTGCTCGAATACTTTCTGCGATATTCTGATTGATATCAACAGTCTTCTTAATTATTTCTGACTGCTTCTTATGAGCTGTATCCATTTCTGTGATAGCAGAAACCGCATCATTAAGCATTACTGTCATGTCTTTTATATCACCGAATACTGTCTTAAACTGATCATTCTGTTCTGTAAGCTTAGAAGAGTTATTCTCTACCTGCGCAGTAATCTCTTCTACATTCTTCTGAACACTTTCAATAACCTCTCCTACTTCCTTCAAAGAAGCCTGAGTGCTATCAGCTAAGTTTCCTACTTCTGTTGCTACTACGGCGAATCCTCTACCTGCTTCACCTGCTCTGGCCGCCTCGATTGAAGCATTAAGAGCAAGAAGACTGATAGAAGAAGAAATACCCTGGATAAGTTCCATCG
>DAISYI010000050.1:2849-9967 GCA_036825385.1 Lachnospiraceae bacterium
GATTTCAACTACAGCATTTGAAAGTCGCTCTGCGATATCTGTTGTAACAGCCATTGAATCAAAAACTGCTGTATTAATTTCCTGAAGGTCATTAAGTGATTTCTCATTCTCTCTGGATTTAACTAACAGGCTGTCGGAAGTCGTTTCAACTTTCTCGACATTCTCCATTACCAGGCCCTCAACTTCACTCAAATCAGAAAGATTTGTGATACTTTCATCTGCTTTTGTTCCAAGTAGATTACTACTCTGAACAAGATTCTCACTCGTAGCTGAAAGTTCCTCAGCGGAAGCACTCTCATTTGAAGAAATATCCATAAGAATATTTCCGGCAGACATCATCTTTTCAGAAAGATCACGAACCGCATCCATAATTCCTACTACTCGAGCATTATTCTTCTCGAGTTCATCCTTCTTTGCATTTACCAGGAAATACGATACAAAGAATACGAACAATGTCAATCCTGCAAGTGAAAGAACCAGACCTACACAACACATAATAATATCTGTTACAAAGAGTTCATCCTTTACAGGCAATAGATTTGTACCTCTGATAAACCATGCGATTACAGTTGAAACAATCGACACAATTCCTGTGCCCAGCAACTGTTTGATATCGAGGAAAAATCCTATAAGCATTAAAAAGAATGCCAAAAATCCCCAAAATGTTCTACTCGGTGTCATATATAAAATATAATTCCACTGAATAATAAGAATCGTCGAGCAGAAAAGCTTACCTATATTCAACTTTCCTTCTTTGAGATATCCTTCTTCATCGAACGAAGTTTTCAAAAGAACCATTCCTGCCACAAAGAAACAGGTATCCATCGCTGCGAATATTAGAACTTCAATCCAGGAAATACTCTTATAAAAACCAAGTAGTTTCTCTACTATAAACATCGCAGTAGCAAACATACATGCTACTACAAGAGTTATAATTCCCCACTTGTAAACTGCAGAAAGATACACCTCAAAAGCCGTTTTTTTCTTGTTCATTATTATCCCTCCTAGCTTTAACCCTAAAAACCCTAAATCTTGGTATGCTAGGAGTATTATATCAAATATAAACTCAAAAACAGCGTGAATAATTTCACTTTTAATATATATTTAATCTTTCGTCGCGCAATAAAGCTTTTTCTGTTTTTTAATCTAACTTCTTAGTTCAGAACTTCTACCAGCTCGATTTCAAAATTAAGCTCTTTACCAGCCATCTCGTGATTTGCATCGAAAGTAACCTTCTCATCATCCTTTGCAACTACCTTTGCTGGGAAAGGACGTCCGTACATATCCTGAAGATAAACATGATCATTTACAGAAAGATCACGGGCTTGTGGCATCATCTCGAAATCAAATGAGAAGATAGCATCCTCATCTACTTCTCCGTAAGCATCTTCTGGCATAATATGAACATTTACCTTCTGTCCTACTTCCATATCCTTAACAGCTTCATCAAAGCCCTTAATCATCATTCCGACACCACATACGAACTCAAGAGGTTCTCCTCTATCATAGGAAGAATCAAACTGTGTTCCATCATTAAGAGTACCTCTATAATGAGTCTTACACTTCTTTCCTACATTCTTTCCTTCCATAATAGGTTCAAATGATCCGCAGCCACCACAGCCTCCGCAACCACCACCGCAGTCACAGTCATCATCGTCATGTCCACCACAGTTGCAAGAATCTTCTGAATCATGGTCTCCACAGTTATGACCTTCTCCATGATGATCACAGTTTACACCTGTATCTTCAAGTTCACCTCTAAGATAAGCCTCAACCACCTCATCACAATCTCCCTCTGCGCCAGCACAGACATCGATTCCATTTGCATCAAGCGCACTCATCGCTCCTGCTCCGATTCCACCACATACAAGCGCATCGATATTGTTGTCGCTAAGTACTCCAGCGAGGGCCTCATGTCCAGAACCATTTGTAGACATAACCTCCGCCGAAACAATTCTTCCTTCTTCTACTGTATATACCTTAAATTCTTCAGTATGTCCGAAATGCTGAAAAACCTTTCCATTCTCATGTGGTACTGCAATTCTCATATTTATAAATCCCTTCTATTAATCAAAATAACGAACGATACGATTATATCATCTATTTTGACTTTGTCTAGTAATTAAAAAACATAAGCTTTTTCACCCTAACCCTACATCCAGAGCCATCATCAAAATAAATCCAAACGCGAATGCTATCGTACCTATATTTGAATGTTCACCTTCCGACATCTCTGGAATGAGTTCTTCAACTACTACATACATCATAGCTCCAGCTGCGAAGCTCAGTAGATATGGCATCATCGGAATAAAGAGACCTGAAGCGGCAATCACAAGCAAAGCCCCAATCGGCTCAACTACGCCCGACAGCACTCCATACAAAAATGTCCTCCACTTCGGCACTCCTTCACCGAGGAGTGGCATCGAAACAATCGCTCCTTCTGGGAAGTTCTGAATCGCGATACCGAGAGAAAGCGCGAGCGCGCCAGCAAACGAAATTGATTCATTTCCATAAATCCATCCCGCGCACACGATTCCGACCGCCATTCCTTCTGGAAGATTATGAAGCGTCACCGCGAGCACCAGCTTCGTCGTCCTCTTCAGCCCACTTCTCGGTCCTTCCTCACATTTATCGAGATGCATATGCGGAATAACCATATCCATCACCAGGAGAAAAAGCATTCCTATCCCAAATCCTATAGAAACCGGAATAAATCCCATTTTTCCCATATCAGAAGTCTGCTCAAGCGCAGGAAGAATCAAACTAAAGAACGAAGCTGCCACCATTACACCCGATGCAAATCCGGTAAGCGCACGCTGCGTCTTCTGGCCGATTTCTTTTCTAGTCAGAAACACACTCGCCGCACCCAGCGTCGTTCCTAAAAATGGAATTATGATTATATTCCACATAAACTAACTCCTTTACATTAATCCATCAACTCACAACTAGCATTAACAGCCCTTTTTCCCATTCTTATGATCTTCTATCGAGCAGGCTCCAGGAGTTCCATATTCTACCAATCCTGCATCCGCTGGATCCAACGAAACCCTTCCATCCTCAAATACAAACGCTGGAATTCCGATATCTCCAATCTCCTTGCTACGATCAAACGCAGGATTCGCGTCTCGAAGTCTCATAAACGCGCTCATATTTCTCACATGCTCGCCAATATTAATATATTCAAACTCGCTTTCGCGTCCTTTCACCTGTTCATGAACGAAATCGCAGTAAGGACATGTTGGTAAACCATAAATCTTAATCATAGTATTCTCCTTTCATTTCCTTTAGTTATATCACACTTTCTGAGAAAAACATAATATCTAAATTGGCGTGCGACTTCACAAGAATCACCAAGTCGCACGCCAAACAAAAAAAGCAGGACGCCTAAGCGCCCTGCCAAAAACTTAATTTTTACAGTTCCTCGCCATTTGAAGCGATGACCTTCTTGTACCAGTCAAATGAATCCTTCTTACTTCTCTCAAGTGAACCCGAACCATCATTGTTTCTGTCGACATAGATGAAACCATAACGTTTTTTCATCTCGCCTGTAGTGAAAGAAACACAGTCGATGCAGCCCCAAGGTGTGTAACCCATGAGTTCGACTCCGTCCTCTTCCACTGCCTTCTTCATCTCCTCGATGTGAGCCTTCAGGTAGTCGATACGATATGGATCGTGACAGCTTCCGTCTGCTTCCTTCTCATCGATGGCGCCGAAACCATTCTCTACGATGAAGAGTGGGATTTCGTAACGCTCGGCGAAGAGGTTAAGTGCATAGCGGAGACCCTTAGGATCGATACCCCAGCCCCAGTCAGAAACCTTGATGTATGGGTTATCAACTGTAAAGCTTGATGCAGCGCATGTAGACTCAGAAACATCCTGATTTGCATCAGCCTTTACAGTGTTTGACATATAATAGGAAAAACCAATATAGTCAATAGTACCTTCAGAAAGAATCTTCTCATCCTCTGGAGTGATATCGATGTCGTATCCCATTCTATCGAGGAATTTCTTCGCATAATTTGGGTAGTGTCCTCTTACCTGAATATCAGAGAAGAAGAACTTCTTATGCATTTCCTGCTGTGAAAGGAGCACGTCATCTGGATTTGAGGAGAAAGGATATACTGGAACCATAGCAATCATTCCACCGATTTTGAAATCAGGATTGATTTCATGACCAGCCTTTACCGCAAGCGCACTAGCTACAAGTTCGTAGTGAGCACAGCGATACATAGCCTCTTCTGGCTTCTCGTAATCGCCGAAGTGAACACCACTGTTTGTCCAGCCGAAGATGTCATTTGCGACATTCATCTGATTGTTAATCTCATTGAATGTCATCCAGTATTTAACCTTGTCCTTATAACGCTCGAAGCAAACACGAGCAAACTTCTCAAAGAAGCCGATTGTCTTTCTATTGAGGAAACCGCCATATTCCTTTGCGATATGATATGGCATCTCAAAATGAGAAAGTGTGATAACAGGCTCGATTCCGTACTTCAGAAGCTCATCAAATACATCATCATAGAACTTGAGGCCTTCCTCGTTTGGTTCTGCTTCATCTCCGTTTGGGAAGATACGAGACCAAGCGATAGATGTTCTGAAACACTTGAATCCCATCTCTGCCATAAGAGCGATATCTTCCTTATATCTATGGTAGAAATCTATTCCCACGTGATTAGGATAATATTCTCCCTCTAACACCCCATCAGTAATACGTCTTGGAACACCTACCGCACCCGCTGTCATAACATCAGCGACGCTAAACCCTTTAGATGTCTCAAGAACACCACCTTCAAACTGATGAGCGGCAAGTGCACCGCCCCACAAAAACTCCTTTGGTAATGACATGATTCTTCTCTCCTATTAACTAGCTATCAGTGTTTTTTTTACTGTTTTTTCCGACGGGAAAAAACTTAAGCATTTACAGTTAAAAGCTGTTCACCAGATGCGAGCAGGCCCTCACCTGCAGGAATAATGCTTGCATAATCATCTGGATTTACTACAAGAACAGGTGTGATTACATCGAATCCATCGTTCTTGATTC
This sequence comes from Lachnospiraceae bacterium, assembly GCA_036825385.1. Lineage (GTDB taxonomy): Bacteria > Bacillota > Clostridia > Lachnospirales > Lachnospiraceae > Lachnocurva. The sequence continues at coordinate 7,891 of DAISYI010000050.1, forward strand.
CATCGAGATCGAACTCAAGAAGTGTATCACCTTTCTTTACTTCCTGTCCGTTAGAAACAAGTGCATTGTAGTGTTTACCCTTGAGTGAAACTGTATCGAGACCTACATGGATGAGCAGTTCAACTCCATCTGTAGTCTTGAATGAAATAGCATGCTTTGTATCAAATACTGATACTACTATACCATCACAAGGAGCTACAATTCTACCCTCTTCAGGAACTACTGCTACACCTTTTCCAAGGATACCTTCTGAAAAAGTAGGATCATCTACTTCTGCAAGGCTTTTTACTTCACCCTTTACAGGGTTTGCAATTGAGATTGTTGTTACAACTGGTGCGTTAACTGTTGTCTTAACGCTTGCTTTCTTCTTAAGCTCTGTTGGCTCTTCTTCTGGATCATCGAATCCAACGATCTGAACGAGAACGATTGAACCGATAAGAGCAATTCCACAACCGATAACTTCACCTACAAATGACATTGAGTTAGCGCCTGTCTTGTCGATTGCGTTTACAACTGTAAGTACACCTGGAAGTCCAGCGTATACGTAGTACATTGAATTGAAAAGTGCGATTACTACTGAACCGATTGCACCAGCGATACATCCGCAGATGAATGGTTTCTTGAATCTAAGTGTTACACCATAGATAGATGGTTCTGTGATACCGAAGATACCTGTTGCTGTAGCTGAAAGTGCTACGTTCTTTACCTTCTTGTTTCTAGACTTAAGGAATACACCAAATGCTGCTGCAGCCTGAGCGATAACAGCTGGTGTCTGGAATGCCTGGAATGAGTCGCATCCGTTCTTTGCGAAGTCTGCAAGTACCATAGGTGTGATACCCCAGTGAACACCGAAGATAACTACTACCTGCCAGAATCCACCGATTACAGCAGCTGCTGCAACTGGTGCTGCATTGTAAAGTGCGTTGTATCCTACTGCGATACCGTTAGCAAGTAATTCAGAAGCTGGTCCGATTACAAGGATTGTAGCTGGAACCATTACTATCATTGAAATGAATGGGATAAGTACAGCCTTCATTACATCTGGTACCCACTTCTCAAGCCATCTCTCGAGGTATGAAAGAATCAGCACGAGGAAGAGTGGTGGAAGTACTGTTGATGTATAAGTAGTCTCGGAGAGCTTAATTCCGTAGAATGTGAAAAGTTCTCCGTGTGCAATTCTATCTGCAATTGCTGTCCAGCTTGAGTTTACAAGTGCGAGACAGCAAGCCATAGCGATGTATGTGTTACATTTGAAATGCTTAGATGCTGTAACAGCGATGAATACCGGCAAGAATGTGAATGGTGTCCATGAAATGAAGCTAAGCACTTCGTAAGCACCTGTCTTCTCGAAAGCAGGCATGAAATAATTTGTTACGATAAGCGCACCCTGGATAAGACCAGCTGCTGCAAGGATATATACGAAAGGTGCGAATACAGCTGACATACAAGCGATTACTCGGCTTATGAAGCTGCCCTTGCTCTGAGCTCCTTCGAGAACTGAAGGATCGAGTAGTGATACCATCTCCTCATACACATCTTTAGCATGTGTACCGATTACGATCTGGTACTGACCCCCTTTTTCTACTACCTGAATAACTGCAGGCATTGCAGAAATTCTCTTAGTTACTTCTTCAGATGGTGTCTCTTTGAGAACCAATCTTACTCGTGTAGCACAATGAGCTACGTTTACGATATTATCTTCGCCAACCTCATTAATGATGTCCTGAGCTAACTTGGCGTAGTCTCTTATTTTTCCCATTATATTGTCCTCTCTGCTATTAGATAGCTACGTCATTAATCTCAGAGTCCTCTCTCTTTGTTACGCGAACTATATGTACTGCGAGAAATGTGATTTCCTCTTCTGGTATTACTACTCCGTACTTAGTTCCGATAACTGATGCAATTCTTTCTGCACATTTGAACTGCTTTGGGAAAGCCGCTTTCATAGTTTCATAAATACAATCTTTTCCTTCGGCTAGTAGTTCCCCTTCGCGGACCCTCTTTGCAAAATACAGGAGATGTGTTACAAATCTTCCATAATTCAGTGAATCTTCATCGAATGTAATATTGAAGGTAA
>DAISYI010000050.1:9977-12049 GCA_036825385.1 Lachnospiraceae bacterium
CGAGTTCTGTAATCTGAGTCATCTCCATAGTCTGATTCATATCGCCATCCATTTCGGCATTTACGATATGTAGTGCGATAGCACCTGCTTCATCTTTAGGGAGTTCGATTCCCATCTTGTCTTTGATGAGTTTCAGAGCTCTTAGGCCTATTGAAAATTCTTTAGGATAGAGTTTCTGTGTCTCGTAGTAGAGCATGTTTTTGAACTCTATTCCATTCCTAAGTCTCTCAGCAGCAAAGCTGATATGATCTGTCAGTGTGATGTAGACATTCTTATTAATCTTCACCTTTAGGATTTCTCTGGCGTAATCAATAATCGCTACTGATGCCTGAATTGCTTCCGGTTCAACCTCTAAGAATAGTTTCTTCAACTGATTTACTTCAGTTTCAGTGTCCATCCTAAAAATCTTCTCAATCTTCCTTGTGTCTACTTCTTCTCCCACTTTTGCGTGGAATCCGAGGCCGATGCCCATGATAAGCATTTCTCTTTCATCTGCATCGAGTACACTGACTAGATTGTTATTGAGTACTTTATGAATTTTCATAATTTGCTCTCTCCCTTTTTAACGCCCGCGTTGCGTCAAAAACTTTTTCCGATTAGTAACAAAAAAATACCGAACCCAAGTCAGACCTCTTTCGGGTGCCTTATGGATTCGGTATTGCCTAATCAAATAGTTACAAGCCGCTTGTATTAAACTATGTACATTTTATAAATAGTTAATTAATACGTCAATCAAAAATGCTCATTTTTTGAAAGATTCGGCATAATAGTAAAATTTGGTTTTATGTTTTTATGCAGTTTTCACAATTTAAATTATACCAGCTATACTTACTTTATTTTTCCAAAATATACTTTTCTATAATCTGAGCTACACCATCTTCATCATTAAGTGGTGCGATTACATCAGCCCATTCTTTCGTTTCTGGCTGAGCATTCTTCATAGCCACTGCGAGGCCGGCATATCTCATCATAGGGATATCATTGAATCCATCACCACATGCGATTAAGTGCTTTCTATCGATTTCAAGTCTAGAAAGAAGGTATTCAAGTGATGTCGCTTTCTCTATACCTTTTGGTGTAATTTCCATGAAGTATGGTTCCGAGAAGAAGACCTCTACCGCATCACCAATCTTCTCGATAAGGTCTGCCTGAGCTTTGAGAAGTGTCTTATGATCTCCTACCATGAGGAACTTCACTGGTGGATCCTGTGCTGCCACTTCGTGAAGGTGGAATACTTTCTTCACTGGAATATTGTTAATCTTTGCTTCCAACTGTACATATTCATGGTCAGGGTTATCTGTAATAATTCCTTCTGAATCGTATGTAAGCGGTGTCACACCATATTTATGTGCTGTCTTTACGATTGTCTCGTAATACTCTGGAGAAACAGTTTCTCTGCGAAGGACTTCGTCAGTCTGGCAGTCGACAATCATTCCACCATTGTAAGAAAGACAGTAACCTCCGATTTCATCGAGTTTTAGCGCATGTGCGATTTTTCTCATCCCTGGAATCGGTCTTCCAGACGCGAGAATGATCTGCACGCCTGTTTCTGCTGCTTTAAGAATAGCTTCTTTGTTTCCTTTACTCACTTCTTTCTGGCTATTGAGAAGTGTTCCATCCAAATCAAGTGCAATTGCTAAGTATTTCATATATCATTTCCTCTTAAACTTTTGAGCTTTTTCCTGAAGCTCTATCGTCCCGTCAAAAAACATGGTTCCTATTATCTTATGAGATGGAAAGTTTTTCAAGCTTTTATAAGTAATTAAGTTACAACTTCACGCTAACTTTTGGATCAAATTGGCATGCCAACGCTCAATTTTCAGAGCATCCACCAGACCAATTTTCTCGCAGGTGCATGCCCACCACGCACAAGCCCCCGCATGGACTTTCATCCACACGGGGGCTTGCACCAACTTTTCTATTCTAAACCATTAGGCCAATAACAACTAAACATTATCATTCTTCAGTGTCTCTACTGGATCGTCGCCAGCAATCTTCTTTCCTGAGTAAATCATACTGAGGAACACAATCACAAACACAACTACACCAGAAATCAGATAAGCTCTACCTGG
>DAISYI010000051.1:0-447 GCA_036825385.1 Lachnospiraceae bacterium
GTTGTGAGAATTACCAGACTTGGAATATTCTTAGCTTTTGCAATGATTCTTTCATATGTGGAAGCTTTGATTCCATTCAATTTTATGATTCCGGGTATGAAACTAGGACTTGCAAATCTATGTATTGTTGTTGTTTTATATCTTTATGGTCCGTTTGATGCATTACTTATAAATTTAGTTAGAGTGTTTTTGACGGCATTTATGTTTACAAATCTGTATTCGTTTTTGCTTTCCCTAGCTGGAGCATTGCTTAGTTTTTTAGCGATGTATCTCATGGGAAAAACAGACAAATTTCAGATTCTAACCGTAAGTAGCGCTGGTGGTTTTTTTCACAACATAGGTCAGCTCATTATGGCCTCGATTCTTTATTCGAGTGTATATATAATGTATTATGCTATTGTGCTTATGATTACAGGACTTGTTACAGGAATACTTATCGGAATTCTT
>DAISYI010000051.1:457-8423 GCA_036825385.1 Lachnospiraceae bacterium
CAACAGAAATTTTAAAGCGTACTAGAAATTACTTGGAGATAATAAGATGATTGCTTTTCTATCGGGTGAAGTTTTTAAAGTAAATACGGATTCTATCTATTTGGATTACGCAGGAATGGGATTTCTGGTGTATATGAGCACGAGAGATCTTTCTGAAATGACAAAAGGTGATGAGGTCTTTGTTTACACTTATTTACAGGTGAAAGAAGATGGAATGACACTTTTTGGATTTCTTTCAGAAGTAGACTTAGAGCTTTTTAAGAAGCTCATTTCTGTATCTGGCGTAGGTCCTAAGATCGGCCTTAGCTGTCTTTCTGTTTATACTGTTTCGGATATTAATTTTGCTATTCTTTCAGATGATGATAAGACACTTAGCAAGGTTCCAGGGCTTGGAGCGAAGACTGCAAAGAAGATTATCCTAGAGCTTAAAGACAAAATTGAAGTAGAAGAAGCTGTCGAAATCGACAATTCTGTTTCTACAGAAGTTTCATCAACTGCGAAGAATGACGCTGTTCTCGCGCTTACAGCGCTTGGATACAGTTCCTCAGATACTTTAAAAGCCATTTCAAAAGTACCTGATGCAAAGGAACTTTCTACTGAAGAACTTATTAAAGAAACGCTTAAAGTACTTTCGTTTGGACTATAATTTGAGGTGTAGCTTTGGAAAAAAGAATCATTTCGACTGAAATTAAAAAAGGCGAAGAGAAGATAGAGAATAGTCTTCGTCCTAAGAGACTTTCTGAATATGTCGGACAGTCAAAGGTGAAATCTACTTTGGAAGTGTTTATAAATGCTGCCAAAGAAAGAAAGGAACCTCTTGATCATGTTCTGTTCTATGGTCCTCCTGGACTTGGAAAGACAACACTTTCTGAAATTATTGCTAACGAGATGGGTGTAAATATAAAGATTACATCTGGACCTGCTATTCAGAAACCTGGTGAGATGGCAGCAATTCTTTCTGGACTTTCAGAAGGAGATTTGCTATTTGTCGATGAAATTCATAGACTTAATAAACAGGTTGAAGAAGTCTTGTATCCGGCGATGGAAGATTATGCAATCGATATTATGATTGGTAAAGGGCAGAGTGCCAGATCTATTAGACTTGATCTTCCGAAATTTACTCTTGTGGGAGCAACTACTAGAGCAGGACTCCTTTCGGCACCACTTCGTGATAGATTCGGTGTTCTTTACCAGATGGAGTTCTATACACCGGAAGAACTTAAGACAATTATTCTTCAGTCTGCAAAGAAGTTGGGAGTAGATATCGATAGCGAAGCTGCTCTTGAACTTGCTAGAAGATCCAGAGGAACACCTAGACTTGCAAATAGATTGCTTAAGAGAGTTAGAGATTTTGCTGAGGTTAGGGGAAATGGTGTTATTGAACCTGAAATAGTAGATAGTGCTCTTACACTTTTGGAAGTGGACTCACTCGGACTCGATAAGGGTGACAGAAATATGCTTCTTACCATTATTAATAATTTTGGTGGTGGTCCAGTTGGTCTTGATACGCTTGCAGCTTCTCTTGGAGAGGATGCTGGAACTATTGAAGATGTTCACGAACCGTTCCTTGTAAAGAATAATTTGATAAACAGAACTCCAAAGGGACGAGTAGCAACAGACAAAGCCTACGAGCATTTTGGTATAGTTAGAGAATAATTCTTAACAAAATTAAAATTTAATTTGGCTTTTTAGGTTTTAAAATAATCGTAAGTTTATTATAATTATTTTTGAAATCTAATTAAGGAGAAAACCTATGTCGGCAAAAAAGGTTATCAATGTAATAATTGGCAACAAAATGTATACACTTAGTGGATATGAAGAAGAAGACTATCTTCAGAAAGTTGCCACTTATATTAATCATAAAATAGATGAGGTTGAGAAGCTTGAATCATACTCGCTTCTTTCTTCTGATATGAAACACGTTCTTTTGAACCTTAACATCGCAGATGATTATTTCAAAGCAAAGGACCGTGTTCTTTCTAGCGAGCAGGAACTCAAGGCGAAGAATCAGGAGATTTATAACCTTAAGCATGAACTTGTTGCAAATCAGGTTGCATGTGAAGATAATGAGAAGAAGATTTCGGATCTCAAAGAAGAGATTCAAGAGCTTCGCCTTATAAAGGCTAAACTCGAGGCAACACTTGAGGATGCACTTCTTGGAACAGGTGATGACTCTGAAGAGTAATAATATGAATAATAAAAGATTAGAACTTTTGGCTCCGGCCGGTGATTTAGAAACATTAAAGGCTGTTATAGATGCCGGCGCGGATGCTGTTTATTTCGGTGGCGATATGTTCGGAGCTAGAGCATACGCTACCAATTTTTCTAAAGAGGATGCCGAAGTTGGTATCCGATATGCAAAGCTATTTGGCAGAAAAACATATCTTACAGTAAATACCCTTATAAAAAATAAAGAATTTGACGAGAATCTATACTCTTACCTTAAATTTTACTACGAGGCAGGTATAGATGCTTTTTTAGTACAGGATTTTGGGCTATTTAAATTTATTAAGTCAAATTTTCCGGGAGTAGAAGTGCATGCGAGCACGCAGATTTCGACTTCATCAAAGTATGGAGCTGAATTCCTTAAAAAGGAAGGTTGCGATAGAGTCGTGCTTTCTCGAGAACTTTCTCTCGATGAAATCAAAGATATCTATGATAGAACTGGAATGGATATCGAGGTATTCGTTCATGGTGCTATCTGTGTTTGCTATTCAGGTAACTGCCTTATGAGTAGTGTACTCGGTGGAAGAAGTGGAAATAGAGGACGTTGCGCTCAGCCATGTAGACTTCCATATAGTGCTGTAGTAAATAAGAAGAGCTCTGATATACAGGGTGAATATCTTCTTAGTCCTAAAGACATGTGTCTGCTCAGTCGAATTCCTGAACTCGCAGAGGCAGGAGCTTTTTCCCTTAAGATAGAGGGAAGAATGAAGAATCCTACTTATGCGGCAGGTGTTACTGCGATATATCGTAAATATATTGATTTATACTTGGAAACTGGGAAGCCTTACGAAGTAAGTAAAGAGGATATGCAGTTCTTATTTGATTTAGGTCAGCGAGGAAACTTTACGGATTTATATCTCGATTCTCAGAATGGTCCGGCTCTTATGTCTTTCAAGGATTCATCTCTGCATTTGAATAAGAATACTGTATTTGAACCGAAAAAGAATGAGCTCAACATTTCTGCAAATATTGTACTTCGTAAGAATCAGGAAAGCCTTCTTAAGGTTACTTTGATAGATAGAGGCGTTTCTGTTACTGAAAAAGGCGATATTGTTTCAGAATCCATAAAGAGACCGCTTTTAAAAGAAGATGTTTTAAAGCAGATTAGAAAGACTGGAGATAGTGTTTTTTCACTTACTGATATCGATGTCGTTATGGATGACGATATCTTTATGCCGGTTTCGAAATTGAACGAACTTAGAAGAAATGCTTTTTCGAGATTAGAAGAAGAAATCATAGAATCTGAGTATAGATATACATGCGACGAGACACATAAAGCATCTACATCAGTTAGAAATAATGTGGCAAAAGAGGCTAGTTTTGAAGTATCTGTTTTAAATGAAGAGCAGCTTTTGGCGATTGAAGGGTTCGCTGCTAATGTAGATAAGGTTATCGTTCATCATTCGTTCTTGGCTTTTGATTCATCAAATTTGAAGAAGAGATTTAAAGATGCAAAGATTGTTCTTTCGCTTCCTCCTGTATTTAGGAAGAAATCGAAGGAATTCTTTGATAGAAATAGTTTTGCTGATAGAATCAATGACTTTGATATGTTCCTAGCGTCATCTTATGATGCAATTGGATATCTCGAAGATAAAGGAGTAGATAGAAGTAGAATCTATATCGATCATAGACTTTATACGTTCAACAATGAGGCTGTTGAAGAACTAAGTGAACGCGGCTTTAAGCATTTTACTTCACCGTTAGAACTTAATTCAAAAGAACTTAGACACAGAGATAATAAGGATAGTTCGTGCATAGTTTACGGACGTATTCCCCTTATGATATCAGCCAACTGTACGAGAAAGAATGTCTCGGGTTGCGATAAGAAACCTGGCATTATAGGCCTTAAGGATAGAAAAAACATTGATTTCCCAGTTTTCAATGATTGTAGCGTATGCATGAATACGATTTATAACTCACTTCCGCTAAATCTTTATAATGAAATGGATGAATTAATGAGAAACGGTTTCTCTACTTTTAGAATCGATTTTACAGTCGAGAATGAAAGAGCGGTAAATGCTGTTTTAGAAACATTTATTAACCATAATGAAATGATTTCGTTTAAATGCACTAAAGGACATTACAATAGAGGTGTAGAATAATGGATCAGATTTTTACTTATACATCTAGGTACATACTATTGTTTTTGATGGTATTGTTTACGATTAATGGTTTTTCAGCACTTAAGAATAATGCATCGAAAGCATATGTAAAAGCACTTTATATTTTTCAGAATATATGGTTGTTTCTGATAGTTACGATTTCTAATCTTGTGCTTTTTATAAATAGTCAGGATCAAAACTATGTTTTTCTTTTGATTTATGAACTTATACTAATCGCTGGAATTCAGGTAATTTACAATTTGTTGTTTGAGAAGTATAATCATGCGCTTTTGAATCATCAATGTATGCTTCTTTCGCTTGGCTTGATTGTTCTGTCTAGATTAGATTCTGCGAGAGCTATGAAGCAGTTGTTTATCGCTATTGGCGCGACTGTGGTCACTGCTTTTATTCCAGTCTTCATAAAGAAGTTCGATTTCTGGATTAAGCTTAAGATGCTTTATGCAGCACTCGGTCTTATGGGCTTAGTGCTTGTATTTGTTGCGGGTAAGACTGAATATGGTGCGAAGATTTCTCTTTCTTTAGGACCTATTAGCATTCAGCCAAATGAAGTTGTAAAGCTTCTGTTTGTACTTGGACTTGCTGAAGCTCTGTCTGAGGCTGAAGAGTTATTTGATTATATTAGACTTTCAGTTGTTGCACTTATGCATATCGGACTTCTCGTTCTTTCACGAGACTTGGGTGGTGCATCAATTCTATTAGTTATATATTTGCTTTTGTTCTTCCTTGCGACAAACAACTATTTTGTGTTGATTCTCGGCGCAGGTTCCATGTTTGGGGGGCTTATATTCGCAGCTCAGCATATGGCTCATGTGCAGAAGAGAATTGCGGCTTGGAAGGATCCGCTTTCGGTTATCGACGGCGCAGGTTATCAGGTCAGCCAGTCGCTATTCGCGATTAGCTCAGGTGGTTGGTTTGGAACTGGTCTTAATAAAGGAATGCCTCAGAAGATACCTGTAGTATCAAAAGACTTTATTTTTGCGGCAATCTGTGAAGAATATGGTGTTGTATTTGCAATCTGTCTTATATTCTCATATATTAGCTGTTTCATCCTTATTATGAATTTGGCTCTTCAGAAGAAAGATATGTTTAAGTGTCTAATCGCTGCAGGATTTGGTCTTTCATTTGGATTCCAGATATTCCTTTCAATCGGTGGTGTAATTAAATTCATTCCTTCGACAGGTGTTACACTTCCTTTTGTTAGTGCAGGAGGTAGTTCACTCATGGCGTCTTTTGCCAGCTTTGCAGTTATTCAGGGTATGAGCATGAAGAAGAGAAAGGCGAACGTAAATGAAAGAGTCTAAGATAGAAAACAAGAATAATCGTTTCCTTTTGATTATTTACATATTCTTATTTCTTTTTATAAGTCTTACAGCATATCTGTGCTATTTCGTCACAGTGAAGGGTGAGAAGTTTGCTAACAATGCTTATAATCCACGAATTAATTCGCTTGAGAAGAATGTAATTCGCGGAGATATTCTTGCTTCGGACGGAACAGTTCTCGCTCATACAGAGTATACAGAAGGGAAAAAGCAGAGAGTCTACCCTCAGGGAGAATTATTCTCACATGTTGTCGGTTATACAGACAAGGGTATGAGTGGACTAGAGTTAAACAGCAATAAAACTTTACTTTCTTCACATGATTTTATTGCTGACAAAGTAAAGAATGACGTATCTGGAGTAAAGAATCAGGGCGATAATATAATTACTACGCTCGATCCTACACTTCAGAAAGTTTGTTATGATGCTATTACAACGGAGAAAGGGGCTGCTGTTGCGATTGATCCTGAAACAGGAGCGATTCTCGCAGAGGTTTCTAAACCTTCGTTTAATCCAAATACAATAGCAACTGATTGGAGTACAGTTTCTTCAGGAACAGATAGTGCTCTTATAAATCGTGCAGCGTCAGGCTTATATCCGCCGGGATCAACTTTTAAAATTATTACAGCGCTTTCCTACCTTAGAGATGGTGGTTCTGTAGATGATACCTTTGATTGTGAAAGCAGCTATAAAGAAGGTGGATATACAGTTCACTGTGCACATAATATCAGACATGGTCATCAGACTCTGCAACAGGCATTTGCAAATTCATGTAATGTTAGCTTTTCTAAGATTGGACTTTCGCTAGGAAATGGTATTTTGAGAAAGACGGCTGAAGAGTTTGGCTTTAACGAGAAGATTGATACAGATCAGAATATTACAAAGAGTAGATTCCTTCTCGGTGATAAAGAGAGTAAATCAGCCATTATGGCTACTTCTTTTGGACAGGGACAGACACTAGTAACTCCGATGCAAATGTGCCTTGTTTCTGCGACTGTTGCCAATGATGGAACTATGATGAAGCCATATCTTATCGATAAGGTAAAAAACAGTAAAGGCGACACTGTTAAAAATACATATTCAGAAGAACTGTACAATATCATGAGTTCTTCAGAAGTAAGTACAATGAAAGAAATGATGCGTTCTGTATGTACTAGCGGAACAGCAAAATCTGTCTTCTCACGTGTCACAAAATATAATGCTTACGGTAAAACAGGTACTGCTGAGTTTAATTCTAAGGGTGGTACTCATTCTTGGTTTACTGGATTTGCAACAAATGGCGATAAGACCATTGCAATTGCGGTCATTTTGGAAGATACTAATTTACATGCATATACATCAGCTGAAAAGATTTTCAGCGCTTACTTTAACTAGGGGGAAACTATGAAACTATCATCTTTAATCTATGTTTCGGACAAGTTTAAAGATATTGAAATTACAGAAGAGTCTCTTAGAAACGGTTCTTTAGAAGAGAGTCTTTCTAAATTTGCGCGTTTCGTTTGTATTCCTACTAAGGGCGATGGACAGCTTGAAATTTATTCCTACATGGAGTTCTTCCTGATGGGACGGAGTGAAAGAGATGGTATTCTAGTAGCAATCACATCTTCGCTTTCAGAAACTGACGAGTATATTAAAGAACTCGCTAGAAAGTCATATCTGGGTGAGGAGAAGATGAGTATGAAAGATTATCTCATGAAGGCAGTCGAAGGAGAAAAGTTATGAAGATACTTGGATTAATCGGTCTGGTCCTTCTGGCAGTTGTATTGGCAGTTTTGTTGCTTTTGATTTTTCTTATGGTTCTACCATGGAGAATACGTGGTAAGGCATTGTTCTACGATGATATAAGGGCAGAATTAAAAGCTTCTAGTTTCTTTACTTTCGCAAGAGCAAAGGTTTCGTTTGATGGAAGCTTAAAGATAGTAGTTTCAGTTCTGTTTGGTCTTATTAAAATTGTAAATGAAACAATTGATTTTAAAATACAAAGTAAAGCTGAACACGAAGAGGAAGTAGTCAGAGAAGAAGCAAAAAAAGCAAAAAAAGCTCAGGAAGAAAGTGTTACATTAGAAGCTTTTTTCGAGGATGACGTTGAATCTAAGACTGAAAGAGAAGATAATTCAAAGAAACCAGAGAAAAAATTTGGTTTTGATTCGATAAAAGAAATCTTCACTGATACGAATAAGCGCGGCGTTAAGAAGTTACTTTTTAAACTGAAGAAATTGATAGGATATTTCCATTTTAGTTTGAAGGGTACTCAGCTTGATTTCGGATTCGATAATCCATCTCTGACGGGAAAGATTACT
>DAISYI010000051.1:8542-11984 GCA_036825385.1 Lachnospiraceae bacterium
AGTATAATCCTAGTTAGGGTTCTTATACTTATACTTTCAATATACAAAGATAAAGAAATAATGGGCTTGTTTAAAGCGGGAGGAGAAGACAATGGAAAAGTCAAAAGAGTTTAATCCAATTATTGAAACTCTCTTTGAGGGTATGGATTCATTTCTCTCTACAAAGACTGTAGTTGGAGAGGCTAAAGAAGTAGGCGGCGTAACTATAGTTCCGCTTGTAAATGTTTCTTTTGGTTTGGGAGCAGGAGCTTTTTCTAAAGAGAATCAGCAGAACGGTGGTGGTGGACTTGGAGGAAAGATGTCTCCAAATGCACTTCTCGTTATCTCTGATGATGATGTGAGACTTATGCGAATCAGTTCTGATAAGAATATTGATAGAGTGTTAGAGCTTGCTCCAGTTCTTCTGAAGAAGTTCAAAAACAGAAAGAAAGATGATCCGCTTGATGATTTAGATATATCAGACTTTACGGATGAAAATATTTGATAAAAAATGCTTGATTTTTAATCTGCATTTTGTTAATATATCAAATGTTGTGATTAGAAATTCAACCGAGCACATCGGTTTTTAGGAGGTGTAGCACGATGGCAAAATGTGATGTATGCGGAAAGGGCGCTCATTTCGGAATTAAGGTGAGCCATTCTCATAGAAGATCAAACAGAATCTGGAAATCAAACGTAAAGAACGTTAGATGTGTTGTAGAAGGAACACCTAAGAAGCTTCACGTTTGTACTTCATGCCTTCGCTCAGGTAGAGTAGAGCGTGCATAATCTCTGTTGAGATATTTTCGTGATTCGGATTTAAAGTGCGCGGTAATGTACCGTGCACTTTTTTTCTTAGTTTGTTTTTTCCCTTAAAAGACTTATAATAATAACATGTAAATTTTTTAATTTGGACGGAGGTCAATATGCAGGGAGAGATGGAAACAAAGTTAGGCAAGATTATTATCGACGAAGATGTTATTGCTACATATGCAGGTTCTGTTGCAGTTGAATGCTTCGGAATCGTAGGAATGGCTGCTGTCAATGTAAAAGATGGTTTGGTTAAGCTTTTGAAGAGAGATTATCTCAGCCATGGTATTTCAGTTATCATGGAAGACGATAACCACATTTCGCTTGACTTTCATGTTATTGTTTCTTTTGGTGTTAACATTCTTACAGTATGTGATAACCTCACAGAAACAGTTAAATATAAGGTAAGTGAATATACAGGCCTTAACGTAGATAAGATCAATGTATATGTCGAAGGCGTTCGCGTCATCGACTAAGGAGGACAAAATTGGAATTGAAATCTATTAATTCAGACCAGCTTGCAAATGGATTTCTCGCTGGAGCAAAGTTTCTCGCAGCTGAAGAAGATAAGATAAATGAACTTAATGTATTCCCAGTTCCAGATGGTGATACTGGTACTAATATGACTATGACAGTTATGTCAGCTGCCAAAGCCGTTATGGAACTTGAAGATAAGGATATGAAGAGTGTTTCAAAGGCTATGTCATCTGGTTCTCTTCGTGGAGCTAGAGGTAACTCTGGCGTTATCCTTTCACAGCTTTTCAGAGGCTTCTCAAAGGTTTGTAAGACTGAGACAGAAATCACTGTTCCTGTTCTTGCAGCTGCATGTGAGAAAGCTACAGAGACAGCTTATAAGGCTGTTATGAAGCCAAAGGAAGGTACAATCCTTACAGTGGCTCGTGGAATTGCAGATAAGGCATCAGAAGCTGTTGAAACAACAGATGATATCCTCGAATTCCTTGAAATTATTATCGCTGAAGGTGATGCAGTTCTTCAGAAGACACCTGATATGCTTCCTGTTCTTAAGCAGGCTGGCGTAGTAGACTCAGGTGGAGCTGGACTTATGCAGGTTCTTAAGGGTGTATATGCTTACCTCAATGGAGATGAAGTAGATCTTTCATTTGGTGATGGTAGCGCTGAATCTAAGCCAGCAAAGGTTTATACATATAAACTTTCATTCGTTCTCGTACCAGAGAAGACTACATCTAAAGAAAGAGTAGCTGATTTCGACTCATTCCTTAAGACTGCAGGCGATGAGCTTACATTCTCAAACAAGCAGGAATTTGTAGAGATTTCTCTTCTTACAGATGTACCAGGTGAGATTATCACAAAGGCTTGTGCTCTCGGTACAGTACATGAAATTGATTTTTCAAATGCTATTGATGCTAAAGATGGTTTCGTTAGACCAGTGGCAGAGACAAAGACAGAAGCAGCTGATGTAAAAGAGATTGGTTTCGTTTCAGTATCTGCTGGAGATGGAATGAATCAGATCTTCCTCGATATGGGTGTAGATGTAAATATCACTGGCGGTCAGACTATGAACCCAAGTACAGATGATATTCTTTCTGCTATCGAAAAAGTAAATGCAAAGACTGTATTTGTTCTTCCAAATAACAAGAACATCATCCTTGCTGCTAACCAGGCTGTAGCACTTTCAGAGGACAAGAAGGTCGTAGTAATTCCTACTACAACTGTTCCTCAGGGAATTACAGCACTTATTAATTACCTTCCAGATAAGTCTGTTGAAGAGAACAAGGCTATCATGGAAGAGGAAATCAAGAACGTAAAGACTGGTTCTATTACATATGCAGTTCGTGATACAGAGATTGATGACAAGGTTATCAAGTCTGGCGACTACATGGGAATCGGTGACAAGGGAATTATTTCTGTTGGCCCAGACAAGGACGAAGTATTCATGTCTATGCTTAAGGAAATGGTTTCTGAAGAATCTTCACTTATCACAGTTTACTTCGGATCTGATGTAACAGAGGGCGAAGCAAACGAAATGCAGGAGAAGATTGCTGCAGAGTTTACAAACGTAGAGATTGATGTAGAAAACGGCGGACAGCCAGTTTACTATTACGTAGTAAGTGTAGAATAATTATGACTGATTTTCTTGATTCACCTGTATCCACACTTAAAGGTGTAGGAGAGAAAACTGAACAATTGTTTAATAAAATGGGAGTATATACTGTAAGGGATATACTCTCTTTTTTTCCACGCACATATATGGAATATCCTGAAAGAACTGCTGTCGATGACTTAGTTCCTGGGCAGATGTGTGCGGTTTTAGGAATGGTGATTCGCCCGCTTCAGGTTCGCAGGTTTAAGAAATTCGTAATTACATTAGGAGCTCTTGAAACTGAGGATGGAGTTGTCGAAGTTGTTTGGTATAACATGCCATATTTAAAAAACACGCTAAATAGAAATATGCCATATGTATTCTATGGACGTGTAGGTGAGAAGAATGGTGTGACTAGAATAGAACAGCCAACTCTATTTATACCAGAGGAATATGAGAATATTAGAAAGAAGCCTGTACCAATCTACAAACAGACTACCGGCTTGAAAAACAAGGCTATTTCAAAAGTAGTAGATCAGGCTCTTATGGGGATAGAAAGTCTAGAAGATGATTTTCCGGACTTTCTTCGTG
>DAISYI010000052.1:0-816 GCA_036825385.1 Lachnospiraceae bacterium
TTATGCACATGAGAAAGGTCTACTAGTAATCGGTGATGTAAAGCGTGGTGACATCGGAAACACATCGAAGTCATATGCCGAAGCACACATCGGATCTGTACTTATAGAAGGAGAAGCCTTCGAACCATTTGGAGAAGACTTCGCCACGGTTAATCCATATCTCGGTTCAGACGGTATCGAACCATTCGTCGACGTCTGCAAAGAATATGACAAAGGAATTTTCGTACTCGTAAAGACATCGAATAAATCAAGCGGTGAATTCCAGGACAGACTCATCGATGGCAAGCCACTTTACGAGCACGTTGCAGAAGCTGTCCATAAATGGGGACTCGATTGCAGACGTGGTCGATACAGTGATGTCGGCGCTGTAGTCGGAGCAACATATCCAGAAGTTGGTGCAGCACTTAGACAGGTTATGCCACAGGCGTTTATCCTCGTTCCGGGTTATGGTGCACAGGGTGGTCGCGGCGAAGACCTCGTTCCATTCTTCAACGAAGACGGCCTCGGCGCAATCATAAACTCATCACGTGGAATTATTGCAGCATGGAAAGATGAGAAATACGAACGCTTTGGCGAAGAACACTTCGGCGATGCAGCTAGAGAAGCTGTGTTTGCTATGAAAGAAGACATCGAAACATCACTTGCAAAAGCACTTAACTAGTAGGGAATGCAAGAGATGAAAGATATACATAAAAACATCTTTTAAAACAGTACGAGATACTGTAAAGGAGCCAAAATGAAAACATGCGAATACGCAACAGTCGTTGAGAATAAGCGCCTCACGAAAGACGTCTATTCTATTATCTTAAAAACAAA
>DAISYI010000052.1:826-4574 GCA_036825385.1 Lachnospiraceae bacterium
GCTAAACCGGGACAGTTCGTCACACTCTATAGTGACGACGAATCCCGTTTGCTTCCACGCCCAATCAGTATCGCTGATTTCGACAGAAACTTAGGAACTCTTCGCCTTGTCTACAGAGTAGTCGGCGAGGGAACGAAAGAATTCTCGGAAAAAGCTTCAGGCGATACCCTGAAAGTGATGGGCCCTCTCGGAAACGGTTACCCAGAATATAAAGAATATGGAAAGGTCCTCCTCGTAGGCGGAGGCGTAGGGATTCCACCTCTTCTCGCAAAAGCGAAAGAACTCCACGAAACAGGTTGTAAGAAAGAAGACATCGTAGTAATCCTAGGTTACAGATCGAAGGATGACATCTTCTTAAGAGAAGAATTCGAAGAAATCGCAACAACCCACATTACGACAGATGATGGAAGCCTCGGGTTCAAAGGAAATACAGTAGAATTTGCACGTACACTAGAAGACGAATTCGACGTAATCTACTCATGTGGTCCGAAAGTCATGCTATCTAGCTTAAAGAATTTCTCTGAGGAAAAAGCAATAAAACTCTACGTTTCGTTAGAAGAGAGAATGGCCTGTGGAATCGGAGCGTGCCTCGCTTGCACATGTAATTCAACAGAAGTAGACGGACATACAAATGTTAAGAAGAAACGCACTTGCGTAGATGGTCCAGTGTTTGACGCAAAGGAGGTAGAAATCTAATGAGAGAAGTATCATTTGAACCAAACCTTTCTATAAATACACTTGGAACATTGTTTAAGACACCTATCCTCACTTGCTCAGGAACCTTTGGCTCTGGACTAGAGTACAGCGAGTTTGTTGATTTAAATAGACTAGGAGCGGTTGTGACAAAAGGTGTGGCGACAGTCCCTTGGCCAGGAAATCCTACGCCTAGAATCTGTGAAACACCTAGTGGGATGCTAAATGCAGTTGGGCTGGAGAATGCCGGTGTTGACCACTTTTTGAAAAACGATATTGCGAAGCTCAAGGGGTATGACACAAACATAATCGTTAATGTTTGTGGACACAGCGTAGATGAATACCTCTCTTGCGTGGAGAAACTTAATGGTTCAGGTGTAACAGCACTTGAGATAAATATCTCCTGCCCAAACGTGGCAGAAGGTGGCCTCAGTTTCGGAACAAATCCGAAAGGTGTTTACGACATTACAAAGAAGATTAAATCGATTACCGACATTCCAGTAATCATGAAACTCACACCGAATGTGACTTCCATTACCGAAATTGCAAAAGCAGCAGAAGATGGCGGAGCAGATGCGATTTCACTTATAAATACAATCACTGGAATGAAGATTGATATTGAAAGAAGAAGCTTTGTTCTTGCAAACAAAACGGGAGGCCTTTCAGGCCCGGCTATTCATCCTGTGGCAGTAAGAATGGTTTATGAATGCTACAAGGCGGTTGACATCCCAATCATTGGAATGGGCGGAGTCACAACCTATAAAGATGCTATCGAACTCATGATGGCAGGAGCATCTCTTGTGGCAGTAGGAACAGCAAACTTTAATAACCCATGTGCGACTATGGAAATCATCGATGGAATGAAAGAATACTGCGTCAGCCATGACGTAAACGATATAACTGAATTAATCGGAGCAGTTCATAAATAGTAGAAGGGAAAAAGCTTAAGCTTTTTCAGAAAGGATATAAAATGAAGGCTTACCAGGAAGAATTTATAGATTTTATGCTCGACTCAAAAGTACTTAAATTCGGAGACTTCGTGACGAAGAGCGGACGTAACACACCATTCTTTATAAATGCGGGACTCTATAAGACAGGTCTTCAGCTGAAGAAACTTGGAGAGTATTATGCGAGAACTATTCACGAGAATTTCGGAGATGATATCGATATCCTCTTTGGACCGGCGTACAAGGGAATTCCTCTTTCAGTAGCTACAGCGATTGCACTAGAGGAGATGTATGGTGTAGAAGTTTCTTACTGTGCAAATAGGAAAGAAGTCAAAGATCATGGCGAGGGCGGTAACCTTCTCGGTTCGCCTATAAATGATGGTGACAAAGTTGTAATCATCGAAGATGTAACTACAGCAGGAACTTCTATCAGGGAGACTTATCCTCTTATAAAAGCAGCTGCAGACTGCGAAGTTGTAGGACTTGTGGTGTCTGTAGATAGAATGGAAAGAGGAACTGGAGAGAAGAATGCGCTCGAAGAAATCGGTGAAACTTACGGGTTTAAGACAGCTTCTATCGTAAATATGGAAGAAGTAGTGGAGTCTCTAAAGAAAAAGCCTTATAATGGGAAGGTGCTGATTGATTCTGAATTAGAAAGTGCGATCCGCAAATATTATGATCAGTACGGTAGCGGATCTATGAGAATATAATGGCAAAGAAGAAGAGAAGATACAGAGAAAAGAAACCACACAATATGAGGTCATTTATGACCGCTATCCCAGCGACAGTGTCGTTCGCGTTCTATATTTTGATTTTGGTAGAAAGTATTAGAAACGAGGGACACATAGGAAGAGCACTCCCTGCACTTGGAATGCTTTTTCTCATTGCGTCTGCTATTCTTTCATTCTACGGTTTTGGAGAGTGGAAGAAGGATGATTATAGTACAGTCAGCCGACGCTTGGGCTTGATACTTCCTTTGGTATCATTCCTACTTTGGGTTATATTATTCGTGATTGGGTTACTTGCATAGAAAGGGAAGAGGATTATGGGAAATACTGAAGAAAGAAACTTCGTTACTGATGAAGATTATATGGATCTTCTTAATGAAAGAATGGAGCTTATTCGCGAGCGAATCGAGCTCATCTATGAGAATACAAATGTAGACAATGACTACAACAGATACTTCCATGAAGTAGCTGACTTTTTCAACAAGATTTTTAAACTTATCGATATAAGACGTGAGGGACTCCTTCCGGCTGAAACAGCGAAAGAGTACCATGACACATTCTATACACGTCTTTCGAAAAAAGAATACGAAGAATCGTTCTTGAATCCAGAATTTGCAGTAAAGAAACTTGGAGAGGAAGGAACACTTCTTTCTGCAATCTACGCAGATTGCTTCGGAGTAGTACCATATGTATTTACAGGAAGCATTGAGGAGGCTGTCCTCTTTGCTGAGTTCTTCGTGTGCGTACATGAAATCTTCGCTTCATCAAATGGCAAAGATTCTATTGATTTCACAATTGAAGAAATGAAAGGTTTCTATCATGACTATACAGATGTCTTTTCGAGAAATTCAGTCCTCGATTCAATCGAAGGAAAGGAAGCTGTGAAAAACATCCTTATGAATTCAGACCTTTCAAATACAGATTATCTCTATCAGTATGGACTTCCTGTTGGAAGCAATGAGATTAAGTCACACGACTTTTTGGCTTCACTTCCAGAAGAAGATATTACATCTATGGCGAAGACATATGTGAACGGATACCTTCGCGGATTCGAAATCACAGGCCGTGATGTAACAAAGAAGTCAACAGTAGGAATTCACTACTGCCTCGGATTCGAGAGAGTTATGAGACGAAGCGTAGAGCTTTTTGCGGAAAAAGGACTTACAGCATTTACTACACTTCAGCCACAGTTCTCATTCCAGAGACGTGGAGTGTCTAGAAACGTGTTTACTACAGGACTTAACAGACAGTTCTGTTTCGATCATAGAGAAGACGAGGGCTTCTACTACGACAGATCGATTGCTGAGAGAAGAAAGGAAGTATTCCAGGATACTTTCGAGAAGAACAAGGCTAAGGCTGCGGTTTTTTCCGGACCAGCTC
>DAISYI010000052.1:4584-11217 GCA_036825385.1 Lachnospiraceae bacterium
AGAAAGAAGTTAAGCTTCTAAGCGCTGAACAGAGAAAGCTCAAAGTTGAGTTTATGTCTATAAACAGCCAGATTATGGAAGAGTATATTCCAGAAGATGAGACGAGCTTCACAATCATCTCATATCCGGTTGCATCAATTTCAGATAAGTTCGAAGAGATTTTTGCTGAGACAGTTAAGCTTAATACTCTTGATAATGATAAATACATCCGTATTCAGGATTACATTATCGATGCGCTTGATGAGGGTGAGTCAGTACATGTAACAGGAAGAGGAGATAATGAGACTGATATCAGAGTATCTCTTCACAAACTTACAGATCCAGCAAAACAGACTAATTTCGAGAACTGCGTAGGTGACGTAAACATTCCTGTAGGTGAGGTATTCACATCACCTGTCCTGAAGGGAACAAATGGACTTCTTCATGTAAATAAAGTATTCCTCAAGGGATTTGAATACAGAGATCTCCGTGTTCAGTTCAAGGATGGAATGATTGATTCTATTTCATGTAAGAATTTCGAGGATGAGGAAGCAAATAAGAGATATATCGATGAGCACATCCTCAATCATCACGAGACACTTCCGCTTGGCGAGTTCGCTATCGGAACAAATACTGTCGCATACGTGATGGCTAGAAAATATAATATTGAAGATAAGATGGATATCCTGATTGCTGAGAAGACAGGTCCTCACTTTGCGGTGGGCGATACTTGTTATTCTCATGCAGAAGACATCCCTATGTATAATCCAAACAAAAAGGAAGTGATTGCAAGAGAGAATGAAGTTTCTGCTCTTCGTGATACTGATCCTGCAAAGGCATATTTCCAGTGTCACACAGATATCACTATTCCTTATGGGGAACTCGGTAGTATTGATGTAGTAAGAGCAGATGGTTCAACTCTTACAATCATTAAAGAAGGAAGATTCGTACTTCCTGGTACAGAAGAACTTAACGTACCACTTGATAATGAGTAATTTATAAACGGGAGGATTTGAGGAATGAAGAAACAGGTTGGCATCATCATGGGTAGTGATTCCGATATGGAAATCATGGCACAGGCAGCAAAAGTGCTTGAGGATTTCGGGGTCTCATACGACATGGATATTATTTCTGCACATCGCGAACCACAGGAACTTATGGATTATGCTGCTCGCGCTGAAGAGTGTGAGTACAAGGTAGTAATTGCAGGAGCGGGAAAGGCAGCAGCCCTTCCGGGAATGTGTGCAGCCCTTATGCCTATTCCTGTTATCGGAATTCCTATGAAGACCTCCGATCTCGGAGGGGTAGACTCTCTATATTCTATTGTACAGATGCCTAGCGGTGTACCAGTCGCTACGGTAGCAATTAATGGAGGAAAAAACGCTGGACTTCTAGCAGTCCAGATTCTTTCCACATCAAATTCTGAATTAAAGAAAGCTCTTATTGATTATCGAAAAGCCGCTAAACTTGAAGTGATTGAGAAGAACAATCGCTTACAGGAAGGTGGCTACAAAGAATACCTTTCAAAAATGAAGAAATGATTTTAAGACACTTCCAGGCGGCTGAGTGCTACAGCCGCTTAGGGAGTATTTTTCGTACTAGGAAATATTTATTTGTAACAAGAAAAGGAGAAACAAAAGATGGATTACAGAAGTTCTGGTGTAGACATCGAGGCGGGCTACAAGTCAGTGGAACTCATGAAGGAGCATGTAAAGAAGACGATGCGTCCAGAAGTGCTAGGTGGACTCGGAGGATTCTCAGGAGCTTTTTCAATGAGTGCTTTTAAAGACATGGAGAAGCCGACACTTCTATCAGGAACTGATGGTGTAGGAACGAAGCTTAAACTTGCATTCCTACTTGATAAACACGATACAGTTGGTATCGACTGTGTGGCTATGTGTGTAAACGACGTCGCTTGTGCTGGTGGCGAGCCACTTTTCTTCCTCGATTACATCGCATGTGGCAAAAATGTGCCAGAGAAGATTGCAAAAATTGTAAGTGGAGTAGCAGAAGGATGTCGTCAGTCGGGTTCTGCACTTATCGGTGGAGAGACTGCTGAGATGCCAGGCTTTTACCCAGAGGACGAATATGATCTCGCTGGATTCTCTGTAGGAGTAGTCGATGAGAAAGACATCGTAACAGGAAAGGACCTTAAAGCTGGTGACGTACTTATCGGTATGGCATCATCCGGGGTTCATTCAAATGGTTTTTCCCTCGTAAGAAAGGTGTTCGAAATGACGAAGGAAAGTCTTAACACTTACTATGATGAACTCGGTGAGACGCTTGGTGAGGCACTTATCCGCCCTACAAAGATTTACGTAAAGGCTCTTAAGTCAATCCGTGAAAGTGGTGTAAAGATTCACGCCTGCTCACACATCACAGGTGGAGGTTTCTATGAGAACGTACC
Organism: Lachnospiraceae bacterium; assembly: GCA_036825385.1. GTDB lineage: Bacteria > Bacillota > Clostridia > Lachnospirales > Lachnospiraceae > Lachnocurva. The sequence continues at coordinate 6,971 of DAISYI010000052.1, forward strand.
TCGTATGCTTGTAGACGGAAAGAAAGCTGTAATCGAGAAGGGGTCATATCCAATCCCTCCAATCTTCTCACTCCTTCAGAAGACTGGTGGAATCGAAGAGCACATGATGTACAACACTTACAACATGGGACTCGGAATGGTTCTCGCAGTAGACAGCGCTGATGTAGAGACGACTATTTCGGCAATTGAGGCAGCAGGGGAAAAAGCTTATGTAGTCGGACGTATCGAGGACGGCGACAAAGGCGTAGAGTTAATTTAAAGTGGGAGTAATATGCTAGATATCGTAGTAATGGTTTCTGGAGGAGGTACCAACCTCCAGGCCATAATAGATAAAATTGAGAATGGTGAAACTCCAAATGCCAGAATCAAAAAAGTAATATCAAATAACAAGAATGCCTACGCACTTACTCGTGCGAAGGAACATGGAATCGAAGCAGAGTGCGTATCGCCGAAAGATTTTTCCGATAGGGTAGAGTTCAATCAGGCGCTTCTTCGTGCAGTCGAAGAGGCAACTCCGGACTTAATTGTGCTCGCGGGCTTCCTTGTTGTGATTCCTGGTGAAATGATCCAGAAATATGAGAACAAGATTATAAATATACATCCATCGCTCATCCCGTCTTTCTGTGGAACGGGATACTATGGCTTGAAGGTGCATGAGGGAGCGCTTAAGCGTGGCGTGAAGGTTACGGGTGCAACAGTTCACTTCGTGGATGATGGAACTGATACAGGACCGATTATCCTTCAGAAACCGGTAATGGTCGAAGATGATGATACGCCAGAGACTCTTCAGAAGAGAGTTATGGTGGAGGCTGAATGGCAGATTCTTCCAGAAGCAATCAAACTTATTTCAGAGGGAAGAGTCAGCGTAAAGAATGGGAAAGTGAGGATAGGATGAAAGTACTTGTAATCGGTAGTGGTGGAAGAGAACATGCGATTTGCTATGCGGTGGCGAAGAGCCCTCGCGTAGAGAAGATATACTGCGCTCCGGGAAATGCCGGAATCGCAGAAGTGGCAGAGTGTGTGAATATAGGGGCGATGGAGTTTGATAAGCTTATCGCGTTTGCACAGGAAAAAGCAATTGACCTGACAGTGGTAGGTATGGACGATCCGCTCGCAGCAGGTATCGTAGACAGATTTGAAGAAGCGGGGCTTAGAGTATTTGGACCTAGAAAGAATGCTGCAATTTTGGAAGCATCTAAAGCGTTCTCGAAGGACCTTATGAAGAAGTATGATATTCCTACTGCAGCTTATGAGACGTTCGATGATCCAAAGGCGGCAGCAGAGTATCTCATGCACGCTTCATTCCCAATTGTACTGAAGGCTTCTGGGCTTGCACTTGGAAAGGGTGTACTCATCTGTAACACACTTTCAGAGGCGCTCGAAGGCGTAAACGAACTTATGGAAGATAAGAAGTTCGGTGATGCTGGAAATACAATCGTAATAGAGGAATTCATGACAGGAAGAGAAGTATCAGTTCTCTCATTTGTCGATGGAAATACAATTCGTATAATGAGCTCCGCTCAGGATCATAAACGTGCGAAAGATGGAGACCAGGGACTAAACACTGGTGGAATGGGGAATTTCTCACCTTCACCGTTCTATACAGATGAGGTGGATGAGTTCTGTAAGAAGTATATCTATCAGAGAACTGTAGATGCGATGAAGGCAGAAGGAAGAGAGTTCAAAGGAATTATCTTCTTCGGACTAATGCTCACAGAAGATGGACCTAAGGTGCTCGAATATAACGCTAGATTCGGTGATCCAGAAGCACAGGTCGTACTTCCTAGAATGAAGAATGATATCGTAGATGTATTTGAAGCATGTATTGACGGGAGACTTGACGAAATCGAACTCGAATTCGAAGATAATGCTTGCGTATGCGTAATTCTCGCTTCGGACGGATATCCTCTTTCTTACGAGAAAGGATTCCCTATATCTGGACTAGAAAGCTTCAGAGGCAAAAATGACTATATGTGCTTCCACTCTGGCACTAGATTTAGTGATAATGGAGAAATTGTCACAAATGGTGGTCGAGTTCTCGGCGTTACAGCACTAGGTATAGATGTACGAGAGGCGCGCGAAAAAGCTTACGAAGCTACAAAATGGGTAGACTTCGAAAACAAGTATATGCGCACAGATATTGCTTCATCAGTTCTTTAGAAATGTAAATTGGGCGGCTTTTTCCCGTAAATACGGGGATGAGCCGCACCACAATATATAGTGTCTTAAATAATTCTAAAAGCCCTTGCTTTTTACTAAATATTGATATATCATAATTCTTGCCAACAATATATTGTGTGGCATATGAAAAAGTATAATCAATATTTAGTAATAAAAACGAAAGGGAGAGATTTAGGAAATGTCACAGGGAACATCTACACTTACAAGTGAAGCCAGTGCGAAATTAGCAGCTTCTACATCTGATATCAAGACTCAGGTTATCAAGAGAAATGGTAACGAGGTTGATTTCGATGTGGTAAAGATTGTTAACGCTATTAAGGCTGCAAATAAAGAGGTTGAGCCAATTCATCAGATGAATGATTCGCAGATTGAAGCAATTGCGAAGAATATTTCTGACGCTGTAAGGCTTTCTTCGCATGCCGTAAATGTGGAAGATATCCAGGACATGGTCGAAACTGGCATCATGGAGATGCGTGGTTACGAAGTAGCTCAAAAGTATGTTCGTTACAGATATAAGAGAGAGCTTACTCGTAAGACAAACACTACAGATGATGGTATTCTCTCACTTATCGAGCAGAACAATGAGGAAGTAAAGCAGGAGAATTCTAACAAGAACCCTGTAATCAATTCTACTCAGCGTGACTATATGGCTGGTGAGGTTTCAAAGGATCTCACAACTAGACTTCTTCTCCCTGAGGAAATCGTAAAGGCTCATAGAGAAGGAATCATTCATTTCCATGATTCTGACTATTTCGCACAGAAAGAGCACAACTGTGACCTTATCAATCTCGAAGATATGCTCCAGAATGGAACAGTTATTTCAGAGACTATGATTGAGCGTCCACATAGCTTCTTTACTGCATGTAATGTAACAACTCAGATTGTCGCTCAGGTTGCTTCAAACCAGTACGGTGGACAGTCTTTCACACTTTCACATCTCGCACCTTTCGTAGATGTGTCACGTAAGAAGATTAGAGCACAGGTTATTGAAGAGCGTAAACTCGTGGGTGATTCTATTGATGATGAAATCATTGATAAGATTACAGAGTCACGTCTCGATCAGGAAATCAGAAATGGTATCCAGACTATTCAGTATCAGCTAATCACACTCATGACATGTAATGGACAGGCTCCATTCGTAACTATGTTCATGTATCCCGATGAGGTTGAAGATGGTCAGACTCGTGATGACCTTGCGAAGATTATCAAGGAAGTTCTCGTTCAGAGAATGAAGGGCGTAAAGAATGAAAAAGGCGTATGGATTACACCTGCATTCCCTAAGCTCATCTATGTTCTCGATGAAGACAATGTAACACCAGACAGCAAGTACTTTGAACTCACTCGTATTGCTGCTGAGTGTACTGCAAAGAGAATGGTACCTGACTATATTTCTGCAAAGAAGATGAAGGAATACAAGAATGGCGATGTATATCCATGTATGGGATGCCGTTCATTCCTGACACCAGATAAAGAAGGACTCAACGCTGATGGATCACATAAGTATTATGGTCGATTCAATCAGGGTGTAGTTACAATTAACCTCGTAGATGTAGCTTGCTCATCATACGGTGACATGGACAAGTTCTGGAAGATCCTCGATGAGAGACTTGAGCTTTGCCATAGAGCACTTAGATGTCGTCACGAGAGACTTCTCGGAACTAAGTCTGATGTAGCTCCTATCCTTTGGCAGTATGGTGCAATCGCACGTCTTAAGAAGGGTGAGACTATCGACAAGCTTCTCTTCAATAACTATTCTACAATCTCACTTGGTTATGCAGGTGTGAGCGAGATGTGTTACAGAATGCTTGGCGTAAGTCATACAGATGAAAAAGGTAAGCAGTTTGCGCTTGATGTAATGCAGAAGCTTAACGATAAATGTAATGAGTGGAAGGAAGCTGAGAATATCAGCTACTCACTTTATGGAACACCTATGGAATCTACTACATACAAATTCGCAAAGTGTCTCCAGAAACGTTTCGGAATCATTCCACACGTAACTGATAAGAACTATATCACAAACTCTTATCATGTACATGTAACAGAGAAGATCAGCGCCTTCGATAAGC
>DAISYI010000053.1:0-1730 GCA_036825385.1 Lachnospiraceae bacterium
TCGAACCTTCATAACTGATTCATGAAGATTTGTTGTGATTCTTTCAAGGTATTCAATCTGTTCTGAGAAGTTTACTCCTCCTCCGGATTCCATAGAATTTGCCCTTGAAACAAGAGTATTCTTTGCAATGATAAGCTCTGATACCTGATTCATAAGGTCATCAAGCTTTTCAATATCTACACGAACAGTTCTAGCTGCAACAGGTTTACCCTTTGCTGCTGGAGCTTTCTTATCATCTTTCTTCTCAGCTGGCTTTGGAGCTGGAGCTGCAGGTGTCGCTGGTGCTGGAGCTGGAGCTGCCTCTGCTGCTGGTGCTGGAGCTGCTTCTGCCGGTGCTGCCTCTTCTGTTGCTGCTGCTTTTTCCTGATACATGTCTGTCGTAACAGGTCCAATATCACATGAGTCAATTTCAGAAACCGCTTCAATAGCAGCCTTCAACTCGTCAATATTTCCATCTGTCTGAACGAGAACGCTGAAATCAAATTCAAATTTTTCATCTTCAACATCCTGTGCAGGTGGATCGTAAACAATAATCTCACCAACATCTTCAATTGCTTTAAATACAAGGAACGCTCTGGCAGCTTTAAGAAGACAGTCCTTATTTACATGTACAGAAATACCGAGGACTGTATTGCCACCTTCAAGAATTTCAATAAGTTTAAGTTTGCTATCATCATCTAATGTAAGATGAGTGTAAAGAGGAGCGTCACCCTCAGCACTTGCTTCAGCTTCAGCTGAAGCAGCTTCTTCTGCAGGAGCAGCTGCTGGAGCTACTTCTTTACCCATAGCTTTATTCAAGAAATCATTAAGTTTCTGAATGAGGACCGTATTTTCTTCATCGCCCTCACTAGAAGAATTTTTAACATTGTCTACATATGCTTCAATTGCATCAAGACACTGGAACAAAATGTCAATAAGTGCTGAATTAACCTTTACGTTATCATTACGAACTTCCTGGAACACATTTTCCATATCATGTGTCAGGTGCTGCATCTTCTTAAAGCCCATAGTTCCAGCCATACCTTTAAGAGAGTGAGCTACTCGGAAGATTTCGTTAACTGTGTCAGAATTATCAGGCTCCTGTTCTAGTGCCATAATATTATCACTAAGAGTCTGAATGTGCTCGTTTGACTCATCAATAAAGACGTCTAAATACTGGCTAACATCCATCTTACTTTACCTCCAATTCCTTTCTGATTGCATCTGCAACCCTGTCTATAGGTGCCGAAACATTTGTAATTCCAGCCTGATCGGCTGCTTTCGGCATACCATACACAACGCAGGTTTCCTTGGATTGAGTAATGACACGAACTTTCTTATGCTTCATAAGATAAGAAATACCGTCAGTTCCATCTTTACCCATTCCTGTAAGTACAACGCACACAATATTGTCATAATGAGTCTTCGCCAGAGAATTATACATGACATCCGCGCACGGTCTAAGACTGTTAACCGGAGGATCATCAAATACTCTTGCAAACCCTCTTCCATTCTTCGTAACCACCTCTAAGTGCCGGCCACCAGGTGCTAAATAAACGATATCCGGAAGAAGTTCCTCACCATCCTCTGCTTCTTTCACTCTAAGTTTTGATTCTGAATCTATACTCTCTGCCAAAGAAAACGTAAATCCCTTCGGCATATGCTGTACAATCACAACCGGAACACCAAGTGGAGGAAGCATTTTGATCATCACATGAAGTGCTTGAGGACCGCCCGTAGACGAAGCAATC
>DAISYI010000053.1:1740-10781 GCA_036825385.1 Lachnospiraceae bacterium
AACTAGGCGAAACACTTGGTGTTGATGAAAAACTAATAGGCTTACGGACCTTTACAGGTTCCTCATGCTTCTTCGCTTCAATTTCAGTAGATTCGTAGAATTCCTTGCCCCATATTCCAGGACTACTCTTAAATAACATCTTACGAGCAGCTTCCGAAAGATCAGACCTAAATTTCTTATGGCCAGATCCAAAAATATGAAACGGAACTATAACCGATTCTACATCGCCGCGATCAGAAAGTATTGCAGCAGCATCCTTGTCTTCTTGCGTCTCACCAATCAAAAGAATAGCGCGGAATCGAATGCCCCTTTTAGTAAGGCTATTGATCACTTCGATACCATTCTTTCGAGGAAGATACATATTGACAACGATGAGCTCGGGCTTTTCATCCACCACCTTGTTTAAGGCGTCTTCACCGTCACAACAAGTAATAACCTCATATTCACTTGTGCTTTCGCTGATTATATCACAGATAGCCTTTCTCACGAGTGCAGCATCATGCGCTATAAGTATTTTTGTCATACTTCCTGCTCTTTTCTACGCCTTTTTCGCTCAATTTCAAAAATATATCTGACAATAACCTCTTGACTGATTTTTTCGAATGAGAAATCAAACATAACTCGGTGTGAGTATTTGTCCGTATCAGGAATATGTTCACTACCAACACACTTGCCGATTATCTCTAAATGTCTGATTCCACTCTTAAGAGCCAAATCAAAATCAAATAAGCAACGCTCTTCGTTCTGCATAGGATAAGGAGCAGTTAAACGAATACCGCCGCCACTAATATCTATTATAGTACCATATTCCTCAGAAATCTTCTCTCCTTTATCGATTTTCGTTTGAATATTTTGACGAATAGTTGCGATATTCGGCATTTCTAAATCATCTGGAGTAAGAGGAAGAAATCTAACAGGCATCATACAATCAATCCTAAAGAACTCTCTTCTCTGATACTTGCTAAGTCTTCCGACAAGCTGCATCTTTGTAAGAAGGAAGTTTGAATTCTTGTATCTGTCGAGAACAACGCCTGTTGCACTAATCATTCCTTTATCAGTAGTAAATACAAGATTGTATCTTTCACCCTGATGTAACGGAACAATATTATTCGCCTTCTGAGGGCTCATAATTTCTACGGTATCACTATCTACGACGCTAAATAAAGAACTTGAATATGACTCTGGAACATGGTTTTCATCATCCGGATTCTTAAGTTCAACAACGTCTATTTTGCATCCTGGTAAAATCTCATCTAATTCCATCTTCTTGTCCTTTACTAAACTAAATATGTGTGAGGAACTTAAAGAATTTATTCAATCCTTTTTCCTCATCTGACTTCTCTCCTATCAGACTAGATGCTATCTCATAAAAGCACTTTGAGGATTTCGCTGATGGTGCTTCAATAGATACAATCTTCTGACGTCTGACTGCCTTCTCTAAAGCTGGATCACTATAAACCATTCCTAAATATGATATTTTTTCATCGAGAAATCTATTAGCAACTGATGACATTTTTTCAAACACCATTTTTGCCTCATTCTCGGACTGAACTTTGTTTGCTATCATTCTTATTCTAACAGAATCACGATCAAATTTCTCGTTTCTTACCATTGCTTTTACTAAAGAATAAGAATCTGTTAATGAACTCGGTTCTGGAGTTGTTACAAGTAACACGTCCGGACTCGACAAAACAAACTTAAGAACGTTGTCTGATATTCCAGCACCAGTATCTACAATAAGTATATCGCACAAATCATTCAATGTGTTCAAATCATTTAAAACCATATTAATCTGAGATGATGTCAGATTGTTAAGTGCGATAATACCTGATCCTCCTGATATAAATCCGATATCCATCGGACCAGGTGTAACTATATCCTTAATGTCCATTCCGTTATAAATCATATCCGAAAGGTCATGTTTAGGAACTGTTCCAAACATTACCTCAACATTAGCAAGTCCGAAATCGGCATCAAAGATGATAACTTTTTTCCCAAGTCGTCTAAACCAAACAGCGAGGTTAACCGCTGTATTTGATTTACCAACGCCACCCTTTCCACTAGTTACAGTAATGACCTTGGTTTGAGACGGCTTTCTACGAAGTTTGACTTCGTTTCTAAGTCTCTCAGCCTGATCCATCCTACTTACCTCCGAGCAACTGCTTTACTACATGCTGGACATTGATAACCTCAAAATCATCCGGAACGCCCTGTCCATTACATACATACGAAAGTTCTGAATTAGCATAAAGCTTTGTATTCAAAACATTACCCATCACATCCGTCTCATCAAGCTTTGTGAAAATAAGATGGAAATCAGTAAATGCTTTATAGATATCTACGATTGCTTTCAAATCTCTGTACTTCGTTGTAGCAGAAAGAACGAGGTATACATCCTTCTCAAATGCTGGATCAACTGCATTTAAGATATCTTCCATGTCCTTTCTCTGTTCTTTGTTCTTATGAGAAAAACCTGCAGTATCAACTAGAATCAAATCACAATCAGCCATTTTTGCAATTGCCTCATTGATATCATTCTTTGTAAGTACAACATCAAGAGGGATTTCTAAGATATTTGCATATGTTCTAAGCTGATCTGTAGCAGCAATTCTATAAGTATCTGTTGTAAGCAGTCCTACTGACTTTCCATAGTTAAGTTTGTACTTAGAAGCAAGTTTAGCGATCGTTGTGGTTTTTCCGACACCTGTAGGTCCGATAAGGAAGATAATCTTAGGTTTTGAGTCACCACAAACAATTGTCTTTGGCTTTCCAAGCATCAGAATCATCTTCTGATACACATTTGAAAGAAGATAATCAAGATTGTTTCCTGTTCTGATGACCTTCTCCATATCCTTTATAATCTGGTTTACGTAGACCTCATCAACTTCATTAGAGAGAAGAACATTGTAGAGCATGCTTACAAACTGGCGATTTGAAGTCTTAGTCTTCTCTTCCATGTCTGCATTAATTGAATCCTTTAGTTCGACGAATTCATCACCATTGTCGAATCGCTGAGGTTCATTCTTTATAATCTGGCTCTTTGTATAAGCGGGATTCTTTCTTTCGAAAGGAGCATTGCCAGGAAGTAAAGCATCGAGCCTCTTATCTTCAGCATTCGCGAAAAAATCTCCAGCCTTACCCTTGCTCTCACGCGTAGAATTCTCAGATTTTTTAATTACTTCATTCACTGCTTTAAATGCGCTACGAAGTGATTCCTCAGCAATAGCATCTTCGTCGTTTGAAGAAATTGATACTTTAGGTTCAGGCTGTGATGGCATTCTAAGTGGTCTAGCTGGCTCAACATGCTTTACAACACCTGATTCACCTGCTACCGCATCGAAGTGTCCACCTTCTCCCAGCGCAGCTGAAGGATTCTTTCTAACAGGAACAGCATCATCTTCAAGAGCTGCTGTAACCTCATATGTACTACTTTTGAAGATTCCGAGAACGCCCTTTGGTCGAATCTCTTTCACATTCATAATTACGACAGAATTGCCAAGTTCATTTTTCGCATTCTGGATAGCTTCATCTCTCGTATTTCCAGTAAATTTCTTAATTGTCATCTATTGCCACCATTCCTATTGATCTCAATTCTACATTTGGTTCAACTTCATTAAATGATACAACAATCAAATCGCTGTAATAGTCTTCTGTAAGATTCTTAAAATACATACGAACAATCGGAGAGCAAACCACGATTGGCATAAGTCCCTGATCTTCAAATTTCTTTATCTCGTATCCGAGAGATTCCATTATCTTTCTTACGCTCTCAGGATCAAGTGTTAGGTAAGCGCCCTGCTCAGTCTGTTTAACAGAGGCCATGATTTCCTGTTCAAGTTTAGGATCTATCGTAATTACATCTGATGTCTCATTCGCAGGAAAATATTTACTCGAGATTGCTCTCTTTAATCCCTGGCGAACATATTCTGTAAGTACATCTGTATCTCTTGTCGTAGATGCATGATCCGCAAGGACTTCAAAGATTGAAAGAAGATCTCGAATCGAAATGCCTTCCTTCAAAAGATTCTGAAGAACTTTCTCTATTTCACCTAAACCTAGAAGTTTAGGGGTAAGTTCATCTACTAGAACTGGATTTGTCTTCTTAAGGTTTTCAACGAGATTCTGAACATCCTGTCTAGTAAGAAGCTCATCAATATGAGTTCTAATAACCTCAGTAAGATGCGTAGCAATAATAGAAGGTGGATCTACTACAGTATATCCCAAACTTTCTGCACGCTCTCTCTGAGATTCTGTAATCCAAATTGCTGGAAGATGGAATGAAGGTTCATATGTTGGAATACCAGTAATCTCCTCCTCTACATAGCCCGGATTCATAGCCATATAATGATCGAAGAGAATTTCACCTTCTGCAACCTGAATACCTTTAATCTTGATAATATACTGATTTGGATTCAGCTGAATATTATCTCGAAGTCGAATAATTGGAACGACTGTACCGAGTTCCAAGGCAATCTGACGACGAATCATAACAACTCGATCAAGTAGATCTCCACCCTGATTCATATCAGCAAGAGGGATAATACCATAACCGAACTCTAACTCAATTGGATCAACCTGAAGTAGTGAAACTACATTCTCAGGTCTTCTAACTTCCTCAGCCTCTGTTTCCTCTGTCTCTACAGCTTCTTCTGTTTCAGCCATAGAAAGGTTCTTCTCGATATTGTATCCAGTGATAATCAAAGCAACACCAATTCCTACGAAGATAACCCAGTTAAGAGGTGTAAAGATTCCAAGGAACGAAAGTACAGATCCAGCAAGGATGAGAACCTGTGAATTTCCAAAAAGCTGCTTTACAAGAGTCTCACCGAAATCATTCTCGTTTGAACCCTTTGTAACGAGAATACCAGTAGACAGCGAAATAAGCAGTGATGGAATCTGTGATGTAATACCATCACCAATAGTCAAAATTCCATACTGCTGAAAAGCGTCGCCTGCGCCCATACCGCTCTGAGTCATACCCATTGCAATACCACCGACCAGGTTAATAAGTGTAATGATGAGACCTGCTATTGCATCTCCCTTTACGTACTTCGTAGCACCATCCATGTTACCAAAGAAACTAGACTCATCCTGAAGTTTCTTTCGTCTGGCTGCAGCCTCTTCATCATTTATCGCACCAGTATTCAAATCGGCATCGATAGCCATCTGCTTACCAGGCATAGCATCGAGAGAGAATCGAGCTGATACTTCAGCTACTCGTTCCGAACCCTTATTAATTACCATAAACTGGATAATAAGAAGGATAACGAATACGATCGCTCCGATGATAATATTTCCTCCACCAACGAAGTTTCCGAATGTAACTACGACGTTTCCTGGATTTCCTGTTGTAAGAATAAGTCTTGTAGAACTTACATTAAGAGAAATTCTAAAGATAGTCGTAAACAACAAAAGTGTTGGGAAAAAAGCCATATCCAAAATCTCTTTCATGAATATGGTCTGTAACATAATTACCAGCGCAATAGAAATATTAAACGCCAATAATATATCCAAAAGAATAGAGGGAATAGGCACAATGAAGAATACTACGGCAGCAAGCATATACAATACTACGCCGAGGTCCATTCCGTTGATGTTCAACTTACGAAGCACGTCTTCCCTCCTTCCCTAAAAATCAAATCTACTAGCATAAATAACAATCTAAAAACCAACCGAATTTCCTTGCCTAGATAATTAAACAAGGTTTCTACTATTATATACCAACGCAAGAATCTCTGCTACCGCTTCATACAATTCTGGCGGTATCTCCTGACCTATATCTACGGTCGCATAAAGAGCTCTGGCAAGAGGTTTATTCTCTGTAATCATAACGCCATTCTCTTTGGCTACTTCTTTAATCTTATTAGCCACATAATCTTCACCCTTCGCAACTACAATAGGTGCTGTAGACTCTTCTGAATCATACTTAAGAGCTACCGCAATATGAGTAGGGTTTGTAATAACAACGTCCGCTTCAGGTACACTCTTCATCATACGTCTCTGAGATACCTCCTGCATCTTCTGACGCTGTTTCTGCTTAATCTGAGGATCTCCTTCAGTATCTTTGAACTCATCCTTGACTTCCTGTTTAGTCATCTTCATATCTTCATTAAATTTACGTTTCTGGTAAACATAATCAATAATTCCGATTAAGAAGTAAAAAATACTAATCTTCAACCCTGTATCGATAATAATATCACCCACGAGAGCAATAGAGCCTTTAAGATCTATATCATAAAGTACAAAAAGCTTTCCTGCTCTATCTTTCAACGTTGAGTAAGCAACGTAAAAGATAATCATTACTTTTAAAATAGACTTTATAAGTTCAAAAATTGATTTCTTTGAAAAAATACGCTTGAAACCGTTCATAGGATTAATCTTATTAAGATTCGGTTTCATAGGTTCTGCACTAACCTGCCATCCTACCTGTATAATCTCTCCAAGAATACAAACCATAACACCTGCTATAAGAAACGGAGCCAGAATCATTAGTATTCTAAGAAATACTGGCAATAGTAAAGACGAAACAGCCTGAACTGTCACTCCATCTCTCTGACTGTCTACAAAATCAGGGAGTCTGTTTGAATACATCCATTTGAAAACATTTATAAGACTACTACCAACATAGCCAGAGAAAATTTTAAGCGTAAGAAACAAAGACAAGAGTCCAAAAGCATTTGTAAGTTCCTTGCTTTTTGCTACCTGTCCTTTCTTTCTGGCATCCTGGAGTCGTTTAGGTGTAGCGGCTTCAGTTTTTTCTCCTCCAGGTCCTTCTTTCGCCGCGAAGAACTGAAGGTTAAGTTCTAGTACAAGATTTATTTCTTCCATTACCGGAGCACCTTCACCATTGCTAATATCATTCTCTTCATTTCCGCAAAAATAAAATTAGATACATCTGGCAAAAGATAAACAACGATAAAGAGAACCAAAAAGCCAGATATAAGTTTTATTTGAACACCAACAGAGAACATATTCATCTGTGGTGCAACTTTCGCAATTACACCGAGGATTACATTTATGATCATCGTACATGCGAATACCGGAAGCATGATTCTAAATGAGATCACAAAAAACTGAGTCATAAACACTGTAATCGTTCGTATCAAATGATTTGTATCAATATTGGCTCCACCTAACTGAATAATTCTAAACGAGTCGACTATAGCTCGTAAAATATACTGATACATTCCAGTTACTACAAGCATCATATATACATAATAATAGTATAACTGACCTGTAAGCGTAACTAAACCACCCATTGATGGGTCGAATTCAGATGCCATCGAAAGGCCGATATCCATATCAATAATATTACCTGCAAACATGATGATGTATGTACAAATATTTGCGGCAAAACCAATCAATAATCCTGTCAGAGCTTCCTTCAAAACTAAAGTTGCATAACCAACTACAGAAACGTAGGAATACGCTTCTTCCGGACGTATTGTATAGTAAACCAGCGCTGCGACAAACAAAGAAAGACCGATCCTAACCTTTCTCGGTGAATTACGCATCGAGAAAAAAGGAGCGGCCACAACAAACGTTGCAATTCTAACCAGAACTAACAAAAAATATTCAAAATCTACTAGTGAAAAAGTATAATTGATCGTCATATTTTATTTGATATATAAAGTGAAATCAGACCACAAGTCAACCATATACGTAGTAAGATTCGTCATAATAAATGAGCCAAACAGAATCAATACGATAAAAATCGCAATTAACTTTGGAACAAACGTAAGAGTCTGTTCCTGAATAGATGTAACTGTCTGGAAGATACTCACCACAAGACCGATTACAAGTGAAACAATAAGCATCGGCGCTGAATTAATAATAATCTGATATATTGCATTACGCATTATATCAAGTACATTTCCCTGTGACATAATATCCTCCAGTATCAGTAAAATGTCCTAACTACATTTCCAATTACGAGATCCCATCCATCAGCCAATACAAACAGTAGAATCTTGAACGGTAAGGAAATAGTCGTCGGCGGGAGCATCATCATACCCATCGACATAAGTACGGACGCGACTACCATATCGATTACGATGAATGGAATATAAACCACAAAGCCTATAATAAACGCAGTTCTAAGTTCAGAAAGAATAAACGATGGAACCAATACATAGAAAGGAACATCATCATAATCCTTATACTTTACTTTTGCGATATCACAGAATAGGTTTAAATCCTTCGTCTGTGTCTGTCCATACATGAACTCTCTAAGTGGTCCTTCCCCCTTCTCCAAAGCTTCCTGCTGCGTAATCTCGCCTCTATCGAAAGGCTGAATTGCATCAGTATTAATCTTTGTAAAGGTAGGCCACATTATAAATATAGTTAAAAATAACGCTAATCCTATTAGCACCTGATTAGGTGGTGACGTCTGCGTACCAATAGCTGCTCTAACGAAATGCAATACAATGATAATTCGAATAAACGAAGTCATCATAATAAGTATCGCTGGCGCTAAAGAAAGAACCGTGAGAACGATAAGAATTCTCACGGTTGACGTAAGCGATCCAGTATCACCGTTTAGAGTAAACGAGAAAATCTCACCATCTCCAACTCTCTGACCGCTTGCATTAGGACTATCCTTTGTCGCACCGTAATCAGTCTTCCCAGTCGCATATACTCTTCCTGCTTTAGAAAGACTTGTAGCTGAGAAAACCAGTACAAACACAGCAAAGGCTATTGACAGACGACAATACCATTTCTTTAATTTCGTCATGTTAATCCTTTTTATTTGGAAGATTAGTAAACTTATTTAGAAGATCCTGGAACTTTCCACTATTCTTAAAGTTTGTTTCACCTTCAGGAGTAAGTACAGATTCCGAATCTAACTCGCCCAGAAATACAATCTCATCCTTACCGATACCGATAATAATATAATGATCGATACCAGCCTGAACGATTTCGACATATTTATTGTTTCCAACTCTAACTGTTTCTATAACAGCCAGATTTGTTCCTCTTTGATGTTCTTTCTGGAAGCCCGCCATCCATTTCGTCGTATAATACGTAAGAATGAGGACCGC
>DAISYI010000054.1:0-359 GCA_036825385.1 Lachnospiraceae bacterium
CATGCCAATTTCTGCAAGCTGAAATCTCAAAAAGCAAGTCATTAGCGTGCGGATTCTTAAACTTGCTTCTCCCGCATGCCAATTTCTGCAATATGAAATCTCTAAAAGCAAGTCATTAGCGTGCGGATTCTTAAACTTGCTTCTCCCGCATGCCATTTTCTGCAATATGAAATCACTAAAAGCAAGTCATTGGCGTGCGGATTTCTAAACTTGCTTCTCTCGCATGCCAATTTCTGCAAGCTGAAATCTCAAAAAGCAAGTCAATGGCGTGCGGATTCTTAAACTTGCTTCTCCCGCATGACAATTACTGCAAGCTGAAATCTCAAAAAGCAAGTCAATAGCGTGCGGATTCTTAAACT
>DAISYI010000054.1:369-8946 GCA_036825385.1 Lachnospiraceae bacterium
ACGCCCCCGCCACTTTCGCGATCATCTAATCCAACATCTTACCGCGCACGCTGAAATCAGCAAAATCCAAGCACAAAAATGGCGTGCGGATTTACGCATCGCGTAAACTCGCACGCCAGTCATCAATTCCTTCACCAAACTATAAAATCATACTCGCCGCAAATGCCGATAATGCCGAAGACGTCGCCACCACAATCAGCGGGTAATCCATATACGCCAGCAAGAAAGCTACAAACGTTCCGACTAGCGAAGTCGCCATCTCCCCCGTCGAGAAGAAAATCCCCGGAATCGTCATAGCCGCAATAACCGTATACGGAATATAAAACATCACACTTCGAAGAAAACGTGAATGAATCTGAACCCTGAAGAAAGCAAACGGAACCATTCGAAGAATATAAGTAACACCAGCCATTACTAAAATGTACAAATACACTCTCATCGCTTACCTCCTTCCTCTTCAATCGTCTTCTCAGTAACAGGGAAGAACGCTGCGCACAACATTGCCGCGCCTAGAGCCGCTATAATCACAGCCACTCCACTTGTCACTCTTGGGAAATACATTCTAAACAATCCACTGAAAGCTGCCGCAGAAATCACAGCACATGCAATCCTCAAATCCGCCTTTGCCGGTGGAACCAAAATCGCAACAAACATACCGTAGAGAAGAATGCCTAATGCATTTGTCACAGACTGCGGAAGAATCTGTCCAGCAATTGCACCTAGCAATGTTCCCACAGTCCATCCAAACATAGGAAGCACAATTAGCCCATACATATAAAATGGCTTAGCCTTCTTGTTCCCGCTTACCATCAAAGCAAAAATCTCATCAGTTATGCCATAAGCAGCAATCAGCCTATGTCCAAACGAAAAACTCCTATCCGCCCTCTGCGTAAGCGAGATTCCCATAAGCACATATCTAAAATTAATAACAAGCTGAGTAAACGCCATCTCGATCAGCGTTCCACTCGCAGCAATAATCTCAACCCCCGCAGCCTCACCTGCCGAAGTAAGATTAGTGAGCGACATCAAAGCCGCCTGAAACGGGCTCATTCCAGCCTTACACGCCAGAATACCCACACCAAACGACACTGACAGATACCCCAGCATAATCGGGAAACCTGCCACAAGCCCCGCCTTAAACTCTTTAAACCTCGTCGTAGTAACTTCCATTACATTTCCTTACTTAAACACAGAAACTAAACCTACTTAGCCTTCTTAATCACGTCCTGATACTTAAGAGTCTCCTCTTTGATCACTCCACTTAACACAATCAAAGAAATCAAGTTCGGAATCGCCATAAGCGCATTCATAATATCAGAAATGCCCCAAACCAATTCAAGTGACTGAGTCGCACCAAACAGCGTCATCGCTACATAGAACACACGGTAACACATACTCCACTTAGTGCTTCCAACCAAATACTCAAACGCCTTCTCACCATAATACTCCCAACCGAGAATAGTGGAAAAAGCAAACAATATAATCCCCACCGAAACGAGATACTTTCCGATAGGCCCTAAAACACTTGCAAACGCAGCAGCCGTAAGCGCAACACCCTCAAGCGGCTTACCGTCCGCGCCCAAAGTACCGAGCATACCCGATGAAGCAATTGTAAGACCAGTAATCGTACAAACGATAATAGTATCGAAGAAAGTTCCCGTCATACTTATATAACCCTGTCTCGCTGGGCTCTCAATTGTAGAAGCCGCCGCAGGAATAGCCGCAGATCCGAGTCCCGCCTCATTGGAAAAAACTCCCCTCGCAACACCGAATCTAACCGAGTTCATAACCGAAACAGTTATAGTTCCTACAACTCCACCGCCTATTGCACTTGGTCGCACAGCCATCACGAAGATTTGCTCCAGTCCAGCAGGAATATTTCTATAATTCAAAATAATTGTAACCAAACCAGCCACAACATAGAACACTGCCATCGTAGGTACCACAACAGTTGAAACGCCTGAAATACTCTTGATTCCGCCTACTACAATAGGAAAAACAACAATCGTAAGAACGATACCCACATAAATTGGTGACACACCAAACATATTATGGAAAGAACCCGTAATCGAGTTCGCCTGAGACATGTTTCCGATACCGAAAGTAGCAATTGCAGTAAATAACGCGAACAAGAATCCCATAACACTTCCAATCTTCTTGTTCTTGAAACCATTCTTCATGCTGTACATAGGTCCGCCAGAAATCTCGCCACGCTCGTTAACCTCACGATACTTCGTAGCAAGAAGGCATTCCGCATACTTAGTTGAAAGCCCAAACAAAGCAGCAACCCACATCCAAACCAAAGCACCAGGTCCACCAGCAACCATAGCAGTTGCCACACCTACAATGTTTCCAGTTCCAATTGTAGCAGCCAGCGCGGTCATCAGAGATCCAAACGCAGAAACATCTCCATTCCCTTCCTTCTTATGAGCTTCCTTGCTAAGCACATTTTTAAGCGCATAGCCCAGATTTCTCCACGTAAGAAAACGAAGCTTTATCGTAAGGAATACACCCGTTCCGACCAAAAGCACCAGCGTAGCCGGCCCCCAGATGATTCCATCAAACCAGTTAACAAAACTACTTACTCTTTCCATAAACTCTCTTTCCCATTTTTCATCTCAATTTTCCGTAAAAAACACGTTTATTTTGCCACTTTTCAGCCCAACTTTCAACATTTCTCCCATAAGAATTTCGGAAAAAAAATCGGCAGCAACACTTGCTGTCACTGCCGATGAAACAAAACAATTCTATTCACTTACTCTAAATCAATAAATTGGTAAAATAATCAGGTACGCACTCTTTCCCTCAGATTCATACTCCGAAACCTTCTTCAAGAATCCGTCCGAAAGAATATAATCCTTCTTGATTCCGAGCGAACTCCATTCATCTGAAACCAGATTCTCCATGAGTTCCTCCCTAACCATCTTCTCATGGTGGATACTAAGCGGCCTATCCTCATCTATAACATAACCATCCGCACCTAGAAGATTATGCTTTTTCAGTTAATGGTTATATGCTTCATTTCCGCGCAGGAACTTAATCGCACCACCATCCCATTCGAGAACAGCGACTGGTGCACCATAAATCCTCTTTCGGATCACATCTACGATTTCCGAGTCTCCCTCAATAGAAAGATTGTTCAGATTAATACTACAAAGCTTCTCGTAGTACTCCTTCTCCTCCGGATTCTCCGAAAGCGAAATAGGCGAAGTCTTGTCGAACTCAATCAGCTTCATTACAGAAACTGGCTGGAAATAGTAGAATCCCTGAAGCATATCGCAGCCAATCGATGTCAGTAGTTTCTCCTGAGCTTCCGTTTCGACGCCCTGCGCGATAACCTTGATTTCCATGTTTTTCGCCATGCGAATGAGTCCGAGAATAATCGGATAACTCTTTCCATTTACATCGAAGCTCTTCATGAACTGCGTATCTAGCTTAATCGCATCAAAATCGAAATCCTGAAGGACGTTCAGAGACGAGTAACCCGAGCCGAAATTGTCCATCCACACTTCGATTCCTGCCTTATGAAGCTTCTTAATTTGCTCATTCAGAAATACTGGATCCGATCCAATAACCGTCTCAGTGATTTCAAGTTTAATCAAACTTCTCGGAATTCCGCTATCATCGATTCTCTTTATGATTTCCGAAACCATATCGCAGCACTCGAAGTCATGTCGAGAAACATTAATCGAAACCGGAACGAGGTCATAACCTGCTTTCTTCTTCTCGGAAAAATCTTCGAGCACACACTCTAGCATATGTAAATCTACTCTGTACATGAGTTTGGACTCTTCTAGAACAGGGACGAAATCTGCTGGGCTGAAAATTCCACGTTTTGGATCAATCCATCTAGCAAGCGCTTCCTCCTCGGTAATCTTTCCATTTATAGAGCGAACGATTGGCTGATAATATGGAACAATCCATTTTTCATCAATTGCTGCATTTAAATAGTTAAGAACATAATCCTTTGCAGCTGACTGACGGAGCATATTCTTGTTGAAATATACTATCTTTGAAAAATATGTATTTCTATCATAATCGCAGGCAATCTTTGCTCGATCACAAGCCTCACCAATGTTGAATTCACCGTACTCATCACGATATACACCAACTCTCAGTGGTAAGGTTTTTCCGTCATTTGAATTCTCTAATTTAAGAAAAATCTGGTTGAGTTTCTCCTCAACATCCCCAGTTGTGTACACATAGAAATGATCTTCACCAAATCTAGCACAGTTCTCATTTGTATAATGCGTTGAAA
This sequence comes from Lachnospiraceae bacterium, assembly GCA_036825385.1. Classification (GTDB taxonomy): domain Bacteria; phylum Bacillota; class Clostridia; order Lachnospirales; family Lachnospiraceae; genus Lachnocurva. Next base: position 4,628 of record DAISYI010000054.1, read on the forward strand.
GCAACTCGGCGAGTGTTCGAAGGAGATTGTTTCCTTCTTCGATTCCGTACTTCGAATTGAAATCTTTCATTCCATTGAAATTCAGAGATAGCACGGTGAAGACCTCGCCGCTCTCAGCTATTTTCTCTCTAGAAGCTGTCGCGAGTTCAAAGAAGTATGCCATATTTGTAAGACCTGTAAGCGTATCATAGTAACTGTTTAGGATAGGCATCTTGTTTGAAATCATCTGCGCAAAGAGATTCTTGATATCGTTCGCATAATCTGACGGCTCACCTTCCTGGGCGTGCGCGCTCTCATCCATATAGTAAACGACGATGAGCGGTGTGCCATCCTCCATAATTACATGACGGCCAACCGCGTGAACGATTCCGTAATCACCGAGACGAGGCGACCAACTTCGATAAACACAGTCATAAGTCTGCTCTCCTGCGGCGAACTTGTTGCTTGCGTCAGCTACAAAAGCCTTGTCGTCCGGATGTGTTCCGCGATACATATCGACATCGAGAAGCTCTACAGCTTCCTTTCTGACCATTCCTATTAAATCACAAAAACCATTCGTCACCAGCAGAGTAACTATACGATTAGAAATACTCTGATAGATAACGAATGGCACATCCAAATTCTCTAATATTCTTCTTGCCTCATCCTTAAACTCATATTTTTCCATAATATGACCTCAAATCAAGTATAAAAGCACTTTTAGTTATAACAAGTATACGAAAAAAAACAGGACTTTGCAATTGATACAAAGTCCTGCTATTTATCTTTCAACTGTCTCACCTTATACGCAATCTGAAACAGTTCAAGTTCATTACGTCTTCTGGCCTGCTCTTTCTCCAAGCGCTCTTTTCTTTCTTTGCTCTTGGCCCTCATCTTTCGAACAAGCTCACGCTCCTCCTCTGTATATGCTTCAAACGCAATACGAGAAGCTATAAATCTTCCATCTTCATTTCCATCGAGAATCATCTTCGGTTCATCATCTCCGATTACCGCTCTATGGAGATCCTCTAGAACTTCCCTATTTTTTTCATAAGATCGTTTAATGCCCATACGTGTGCGTTTTAACTCCCTCTTTATTGCTAACTCATTCATAACTATTTTATACAAAAAAACATCTATTTCAACACGCCGAACGACATTTTATCAAAGGAAAATATACTTGTAAATAGGGTTCCCTACGGCTCTAATTTATGACTTTTGTTCATTCTTATTTCGACGTCTGCCAGTGCGTTTGAAAGCTCCTTATTATGTGTAGATATAATTATCATTTTTTCTTTAGATTTCTGTTTCAGAAGGAAGTCCATAATGAATTCCTGTCCATCTTCATCAAGCCCAGCAAGTGGTTCATCGAGAATAAGCACATCTGGATTCATAGCAAACACAGCAGCCAGAGCTACTCGCTTCTTCTCGCCACCTGATAGGTTAAATGGTGCTCTTTTTCTCAAATGTGTTATTTCTAGCAAGTTTAAATACGTTTCAACTTTCGATTCTATCTCATCTTTCGACAATCCAAGCTGCTGAAGACCGAATGCAATTTCATCTTCCACGCTTCTCGTGAAGAGCTGAACTTCAGAATCCTGGAAGATGAAACCGATTCTCTTATGAAAGGCTGCACTATTCTCATGATTCCTTAGATATTTCTCTGTAATAGCAGTTCCATCGAAGATAAACTCGCCTTCGGTTGGAAATGAAAGTCCATTTAGTATGCGAAATAGTGTAGACTTTCCACAACCATTTGGTCCCATGATGCTGTAGCACTTTCCCATCTCAAATCCGAGACTGATATCATCGAGAACTACGTGATTATCATATTTAAACGATATATTTTTTAATGTGATTAATTCTGCCATTTTCGAATTCCTTTGGTTTATCTATACTATGCGTTGGAGTTTTATTTAGGTTCAAACGTTACTTAGATTGTGTAGCCACAAACAACCCCAACATTCCAATCAAAACCGCAATATAGAGTACATCCCATTTGTTCCATTTATGCTTATCGTAAACATCATATGTCCCGTTGAAGCATCTGCATTCCATCGCTTCAGATGTATGCTGAGCAATTCGCTGAGATTTTAAAAATGTAGTACCAAGTATGTCTCCCACACCAGATGTGCGCCAATGCTTTTTCCCGACGCTTCTAAGTGAAACCGCTTCTAAGAGTTTATCTGAGAAGCGACCGAGGATGACTAGGTATTTCACAGTCAGATCCAGTGTAAATATGAATATGGATGGAACTTTGAACGCGCGAAATGCGGCGGTCATGTTCTTCCAGTCGACTTCAGTGTTTAGAATTGAGAGCAACATAACCGATTCAGTCACTTTCATAAGGACCGTAAGGAAGGTTCCTGGATGTCCCATAAATAGTGACGGGAGCAATATTAGCGCGGAAAAAACATCCGCCGCTAAAACGGTTTTTACTACTACTTTTATATCCTTCACCGGCATTAGTGAAAGGTGTAGAAGGAGTATTGCGATAATTATGTATGTAAAGTATGCGTTTCTCGAAAGTGCGCATAGTAGAATGCAAAGAAATACGCCAAAAAGCCTTAGCGCCGCTACCACTCTAGTGATTGGTAGCGTACTAAGGCTCTGTGTATTTCCATCATATGTAAATAGCTTGGCTATTAGCTTTAAAATACTAACGTTTAATTTCAATGCTTTTTCCTATTACATGATGTGTTGTCGCATAGGAAAGTATAACAGTATTGTTGGTTTTACGCTATACTATGCGGCTGCTTTTTCGCTCTTCTTCATTGAAGAAATGAGTCTGAAGATGATTACTGTAAGAGCAACACCAATTACTGCTGAAATGATGTAAGCGAACCATTCAGGAAGTGCTGAAATTGAGTAATCTGGAATGATTGCATCAAATGAGAAGCCTTTGAGCATTCCCTTTGGTGTGTATCCGATTCCTGTTGCAGCGATTTCATCTGCGCCCCATTCACCCCAAGCTGTTCCTTCTGCGAGAAGTCCGAGTGGTGTAAGTACGATGAGTGCAAGAAGAAGTCCCATAACTCCTTTAGATGTCTTAGGCTTTTTCTCTGAAAGAGTTGCTGGTGAAACAGCTTTGATGAAGCCGTAGATAAGGGCTGTGTATACGATTTCAGCGAGACCGAAGATTGTAAGGTGTCCGATCATCATTGCTGGAATTGATACGTTGAGTCCATATGGGCAGTAAAGTGCGTTACCAGCTGCATCTCTGAAGAGCATTGGCTACCAAACTCGATTGCTGCTGCAAGCGCTGCTGCATTCAGGCCGAAGTAGCCTGCAAGACCTGCTGCGAAGACATCACCGTTCTTGTATTTAGCGAATGCTTTCTTGAATACATTGTAGAGGGCGTATCCAACGAAAGGAAGGATAAATGCCATGTTGAAGCAGTTTGCTCCGAAGGCAAGTATTCCTCCATCACCAAATATCAACGCCTGCAGTAAGAGTGCAACCGATACGGAAAGACAAGCAGCATATGGTCCGAGAACAGAAGAGATAAGTGTACCGCCAACCGCATGTCCTGTTGTACCTCCAGGAATTGGGATATTGAACATCATTCCAAGGAATGAAAATGCTGCACCGACGCCCATCTTAGGTACGTCTTCCTTTGGCATCTCTTTTGCGATCTTTTTAATTGAAATGGCCCAAACTGGAACCATTGCTGCTGTCATTATGCCACATGTCTGTGGGCTAAGATAATTATCTGGGATATGCATTTCTATTGAACCTCCGATTTCCCCTATATTAATTAGTAATTTGTATTCTGTGAATTCTTAATTTCAGAACAAGTATCGCTCTGCTCGATTCACAACTTTTAGTATTATATATGTTCTTATTTTGTATTTTAAGCGGGGTGGGGGGTTATTTTTTTTACTTTTTTTGATATAATTTTGGGTGGTTTTTTAGGGAATCTATTAAGTTAGGAATTAAAACTATGAGCAAAATAAAGAATTCAAATATAGAAGAAAAGCATGGTCATAGCCACTCAGCTACTGGTTCGCGCGAGCACGAGCATGTTCATGCCGATGGCACTGTACATGTACATAGTCATGAACATTCACACGAGCACGGTCACAGCCATGAGCACGGACACACACATGATCCCGCTCAGATGAAGAAGATTATCAATCGTATTTCTCGCGCCATTGGTCATTTAAATTCTGTAAAGGGCATGATGGAAGACGGCAAAGACTGCGCAGACGTGCTTATCCAGCTCGCTGCTGTCCGTTCTGAAATCAACAATGCAGGAAAGGCTCTCCTAAAAGAGCACCTCGACCATTGCATCGTCGAAGCAGTCGCTGAGAACGACCAGGAAGCTATCATGCACATGA
>DAISYI010000054.1:8956-10476 GCA_036825385.1 Lachnospiraceae bacterium
ATTTCGCCCATCGGTTAACTTAATTGTCAAAAGCAAGCCAGCGGCTTGCTTATTTGTTGTAATGGCATGCACTTCATGAATTTTTGCGTTGGTGCATGCCTGTTTATTTTGGGCCTGGCATGCACTTCCCCAGTTCTAACCCATGTGCATGCCATCGCTATTTTCCCCTGGCATGCACTTCCCAGGTTCTAACCCATGTGCATGCCATCGCTCCCAAATTGGCATGCGACCTCTTCACTTTCTCCAACTCGCACGCCAGCCTATTTTTTCGCTTTCCTCCTCTGGCATGCGGAATCTCCAACTTGCTTCTCTCGCATGCCAATTGTTGAAATTTAAAAATTCTAAAAGCAAGTTAATGGCGTGCGAAGTCTCCAACTTGCTTTCTCCGCACGCCAATTACTGCAATTTGCAGTTTTATTCCAGAATCGCCAAACACCACAAAAACATATTATTGGCGTGCGACTTGCTCATCACCTTTAACTCGCACGCCAACACCATTTTTCACTTTTCACACCTGGCATGCGGAATCTCCAACTTGCTTCTCCCGCACGCCAATCTCAATATTTTTTTACTTCCGCACGCAAATATGTCAAATATATTTGACATCGTATCAATCAACTTCTAAAATAACAATTAGGGAAAACACAAATAATGTGCAAAACACAAAACTTGATAATAATACTTAAACACCTACTAGTTTCAAAGGAGGAAAACATGGAAAACAACAATAACTCTACAAACACATTTCAGGATAATTTTGAATCAGCCCCGCTTCCTGAGCACGATCCTGATATATATAACGAGAAATTGAAATTCGACGAACTACAGTTACACAAAAGAAATACAGCCTACAAAATCTGCGCGTTTACAACAATTGGTCTTAATCTACTCTTCCTTTTTTTCAGTGATTACGTCACAAAAGATTTTGCATTACAAACTTCTATATTCGCTGGAACAGCTTCCTTTGCTTACTACTGTGTATTAAACAATGCATACTTTCATTTTAACGACCCACATCCTACAATAAATGCTTTATTATTTGGCCTTTTAGGCATTATGGATTTTGTAAGTTTTTATAGAAAATATGTTGATGGTGATCATATTCTAAAAGGAAATATGCTCCATTCTTCAGCCAGCTACCTTTCATTATGCGGTGGAATCCTATTCTCGGGTCTCGCAATACTTTACATCATCCGCATCATTCTTAATAACAGGGAAGAAAAACCATGAAGAACGAAAGAATGAAAGCCGTGCGAGCCGAGAAAGGTCTGTCGCAGCAAGAACTTGCAAACCTTTGCAAAGTATCGAGGCAGACAATAAACGCAATCGAGTCCGGTGACTACAACCCAACCATCAATCTTTGCATCACTATATGTAAGGTACTCGGAAAAAGCTTAGATGATTTATTCTGGTATTAAATCCAAAACATATCTGATATAATAAAACCATACACTTAAAACCTAATTGGAGGTATTAATATGGCTGAAAGAGAAGATTTAATTCGTGGTCTTGCAGAAGCG
>DAISYI010000055.1:0-8761 GCA_036825385.1 Lachnospiraceae bacterium
ACGAGACGACCGAAGTCGTCTCGTAAAAAGTCTAACTTTAAGGGGTCACCTCAAACATCGAGTTTGTCACCCTTTTTCATTTCTCCTCTATCGCATCAAGCGTCCTTCGATACTTCTCAGCTTTGAAGTAACTATCATTCGCAAAATAATAAGAATACAAAATATCTATAACAATCAAAAACGCAAGCTGCGGTGTAATCTTCGTGCCTTTCTCAAGTTCATCGAGGTAAGCCACACGAACTATCTCATCACAGTACTTTTCAAACTTCTCGAAGCGCCCGCTTCCAGTAAACAGCACCACTCGCGCCCCGCTTTGCTTAGCACGAGCGATTCCATCGAGAACATCTCTCGTCTTTCCACTTATGGAAAAAGCTATAACAAGTGCACCTTTCTTCAAAATCGAGGCATTCATCGCAATCATCTGATTGTCCGTGAAAGCCTGAACATCAAGTCCAAGCCTCATAAAACGAAGCTGAAACTCACGAGCGACATAGCCTGAGCTTCCGACGCCATATACTGAAACCGGAAACTCTGTCTTACTAAGCATGTTTGCAATACGCTTAATCTGCTCCTCATCGAGAAGATCAAACGAACGAAGCAAGATATCCTTATAATCCTTTCGAACTCCGCGCGCGATGTCTGAAATCTCACGCTCCTCCTCGCCCTGGAAGTAATCCGTAAAATCACGCTCATACATATAAACAAACTCGCGATAGCCTTTAAATCCGCACTTTTTCGCAAAGCGAGAAAGTGTCGCCTCAGACACATATAGAGATGCCGAAACAGCCTTTGAGGAAAAATCTCCTACACTCTCATTTTCCAGAAAGAAGTCAGCGACATCCTGTTCCGATTTCGTTAGCTCGCTGTAACTATCACGTATCTTTAACTTTGTTGAACTAGAACTCAAAATAATCTCCTAATATAACCTAACCCAGCGAACTCCTTCGCCCGCACGCTTCTATAATCTGTGTCCTCTCACAAACACATCGTATCTCTCTAAATCGTCTTCCGAAACAAGCACGAGATCAGCTTTCTTTCCTACACTAATCGAGCCAACCTCATCAAACATTCCGATAGCCTTCGCTGGATTCTCCGATGCACAGCGAATAGCTCCCGCAAGTGGAATTCCCATCGTCTTGACCGCATTCATCATACAGTCGAAAAGATTTGTTGCAGAGCCTGCAATTGTACCATCATGAAGAGTCGCTCTGTTTCCACGAACTGTAACCGGCTGACCACCAAGCTCATACTCGCCATCAGGAAGACCAGTCGCTCTCATCGAATCAGAAATCATGATAAGTCTGTCTGGTCCGAAAACCTTATACGCCATATTCACCATTGGTGGATATACATGTACTCCATCACAAATGATTTCTGCCGTCGCAAAATCGGTCTCGGCTGCTGCCGCAATTGGACCTGGCGCACGATGAGAAAGTGGCGGCATAGCATTAAACATATGAGTCAGATGCTTCGCTCCGCTTCTATAAGCAAGTGCCGCCTCCTCATAAGTCGCACAAGTGTGCGCTATAGAAATCCTAGTCTCGTCTGAAACCGCCTTAACAAACTCTATCGCCCCTTCTTCCTCCGGTGCGATATCACAGAGGAGAACCGCATTTCCAGAAGCCTCGTTTATCCTTCTAAACATGCCTGCATCTGCACGAGACACATACTTCGGATTCTGTGCTCCCACCTTCGCCGGAGATATGAAAGGCCCCTCCATATTTATTCCGGCAATAAAAGCTCGCCCAGCCTCTTCATTCTCATTCTCTCTATATTCACAGATTGCCTTCGCAATCGAAATCAATCTATCTTCCGGATAAGTCATCGTCGTCGGAACATAAGTCGTAACTCCAACAGATGCCTCATACTTCGCCATCTCACGAATCGCCTCAACCGAAGCATCGCATGCATCACGATCTACGCATCCATGTGAGTGAATATCTACAAGCCCTGGTATTACATAGCAGCCAGTCGCATCGTAACCAGTTTCTGAATTCAAGCTTTTTCCCAAATCGGAACCGACAATCTCAGTAATCCTTCCATCCTCGATTCTGATATCCTTCTTCTCAAATGTGCCATCTTCAGTCAAAACATTTCCGTTTTTAATCCACATCTTTCTGCTCCTTTATCGCATCCACGAATCTCTTCGTAATCTCACGCGGACGGGTTATAGCAGTACCGATGACGGCGGCGTATGCGCCAGCCTCGAAAGCGCGCTGAAGGTCGCTTCGCTCCCAGATTCCGCCCTCGGCGATAACCGGAACCGACACATCCTTCGCAAGCCTCTCGACAGTCTCCAGGTCAGGCAGCGCCTTTCCCTTCGTGTCATCAGTGTAGCCACAAAGCGTCGTACTCACGATGTCGAAGCCGAGATACTCAGCCCTGACACCATCCTCATAAGTGGAGCAATCAGCCATAAAGATCACGTTCTCATATTTCTCGCGAACCTTTGTGAAAAAGCTCTGAAGCGTCTCAACACCGGGTCTAAGTCTGTCTGTCGCATCCAGCGCAATTATGTCCGCGCCAGAAGCCACAAGTGCATCTATTTCAGACATAGTCGGCGTGATGTAAACCTTAGAATCAGGATATACCACCTTCCACAGCCCGATAACAGGAAGAGAAGTCACCTTCTTAATCTCCATGATGTCCTCCGGACTATTCGCGCGAATCGCTACCGCGCCGCCTTCCTCTGCTGCCTTCGCCATTCTTCCCATGACAAAACTTGAGTGAAGCGGCTCATCCGAAAGGGCCTGGCATGACACGATTAGACCGCCTTTAAGTTTTTCCAAAAGTTTCTTACGTTTCTTTTTGCCCATATTCATGCTCCCTTTCTAATTATATTTAGCCCAAATCCCTTTCTCAAGGAATCAACATTCTATTGAAAGTACTATCATAGCATATTTCATTTCTGAAAAAACTCTGAAAGATGTTTCATTATCGCGCCATTTCGTTGACGCATGAAAACCCACGTTCCTATAATTAAGTTGTAATATATTTGACGGCGGAGACACTCCTCCCCTTATAGAGCAAATCCGCCGTCTCCCCCAAAGAAATCAGGAGGAAACCGATAAAGATTTATACTGGGAAGACTTACGAGGCAATTTCATCACGCGCCGCATCAATTCTAAAAGCACAACTAGTTCTGAAGACCAATAGCGTACTCGGTCTCGCAACAGGTACATCTCCAATCGGTACCTATGACAAGCTTGTTGAAGATTATCGTTCTGGTGAAATCAGTTTCAAAGACGTCCGCACCGTCAACCTCGACGAATACGTTGGACTCGAAGACACTGACCCGAACAGCTATCACTACTTCATGGACGCTCACCTCTTTTCGAAAATCGACATTGAGAAAGAGAACACACACGTCCTTTCAGGCACAGCTTCTGACCCTGAAAAAGAATGCCGTTCCTACGAGCGTATGATTCGTTCCATCGGAGGAATCGACATGCAACTTCTCGGCTTAGGCAGAAATGGCCACATCGGATTCAATGAACCAGACGAGGCCTTTACTGTAGATACTCATATTGTTGATCTGACCGAGAACACTATAGAAGCGAACGCCAGACTATTCAATGATATTTCTGAAGTACCAAAGCAGGCACTTTCTATGGGAATCGGAACTATCATGCGAGCGAAGAGAATTCTCCTCATCGCTTACGGTGAAAGCAAAGCCGATGCACTCGCGAAAGTCATCGCAGGCCCTGTAACACCGCACGTTCCAGGTTCCATCCTCCAGCTTCACCCAGACGTGACTATCGTCTGCGACGAAGCGGCTTTATCTAAACTGAAATAATATGTTTTTCGGGAAAAAAGCAAGTGTTAAGCGAACTGCTTTTTCCGAAAATCAACTAAACGATTATCGTGTAACTCGAGCGGAATCTCTCACCCCTACTTACACTCTGCTCGTATTCACGCTGACTTATATCTCCCGAGAAACCTACTCGGTCTGTTCTTCCGAACCATGGCTCGATGCATACGAATGGTACATCGGCGCCAGTTGGAGACCAGATTCCTACAAGGGGCTCTTCGAACTTCACTGTTACGAAGGGCTCTTTTTCTTTGTTTGTGAGGGAGACTTCGTGAGTCTGATCATGCTCGATGATGAGCGCGTCACGGTCAAATGTATGCTCATCGATTTCGAGGTAGCCGTCTTCAGCGTCCATTTCGATGTTGAAATGGCCGAGAAGCTTGCCCTCGCAAAGGTTATATTTAATAGGCATGTCTGTATGGAAGTTTACGAAACAGCCTGTTCTATCTTCTGATTTAAGAGTTGGATTCTTCTCCACGTCCTCATCTGTAGCCGAGAGAATCCAGTCGCCAACCTTACGTGGCGGGCAGTTGAACGCAGGATGCGCACCGATCATAAAGTGCATTTCTTCATCCTCTTCGTTTGAAACCTTCCAGCCTACCTTCAGCTGGTTGTCGATGAGGACGTACGCAATCTCGAGTTCAAATCTATATGGATACTTCTTCAAAGTCTCCTCATTATATGTGAGTTTGAAAAGCACCTTGTCCGGTTCCTCGTCGTGAATACATTCGAATTCCATATCACGAGCGAAGCCGTGCTGACCCATCTCATAAGTCTCGTCGCCGACTCTGTACTTTCCATCCGAAACGTTTCCTACGAATGGGAACAAAACTGGTGAATGTCTCTTCCAAAATCTCACACCCGACCAGATGTATTCTTCATTTGTATCCTTCTTTATAAGAGACACAAGTTCTGCGCCATGCGAGTCTATAGTTGCTTTCAGTTTATCATTTTCAATCACATATCTCATAACTAAAACCCTCTTATATAAAAAACAACTCGGAAACCTTGGAATTATATTGTAGCACTAAATGTCGAAAATAAAACACATCTAACGAAACTATTTCATTTTATTTTCTTGTTTTTATTTTGCTGATACAAAAAACCGGCGCTTACCTTACGCCGGCTTCTCTTGCATTTGTCGATTTGATAAACATCTTGTTGTTTAGTTTAATAACTTTCTTAAGTGTGTAATCCGCATTCTTCTTGCTTTCCTCCGTGAGGTAATTTAGGAGAGTTTCTTTGTCGGTCGGATTAGACTTGTAGAGCTCGATTGCTTTTTCGTCAGAAGCCTTCATATTCTCATCGAGTTGTTTCTCAATCGTCGTGAATGTCGGATTCACGTATTTCTTCATGTAAGTTTTGTAATATGGCGTCGAAAGGACGTCCGTCGTTTTGAATATCCAGTATGCGTTATCGTAGGTTGGATTATCTGCTGTGGCAGCGTTCTTCAGTTCTGGTGCGACATCTGTGATTCCGCTGTAGAGTGGGATGTAGATGCTGTGCTCTGGTGTTCCGAGTGCCTGCCACTGGATTCCAGAGATTTCAGCTGGCATGTTTGGTCTCCACTGGATGATGTGCGACTCCATCGTCTGCTGGACCATTATCGGTCTGTAGTTTGATTTAGCATTAGTGTATGGATCGTACTTCGTGCCATTGTAGTGCGAACGAAGCACTGTCGCTACATCGTGAACGGAGATTTTGCTATCGGGCTTTCTTAGGAACGGAAGCTTTTTCGACGTAATCGAGTACTTATTCTTCGTAGACGGATTTAGGATTCTCTGACCATCCCAAACGCGGCAGATGTTGTAAATCGCGTCGTCTTTATTGTTTGTCCCGAAGACATCTCGTATGTTTAGTTTTTCAGGATCATCAGCTAGTTTGTTATCTCTCACAAAGGCGATGAAATTCTCGTCGCACATGAAATTAGCTGCGTCAGTGAGATCTACATCACGGATTGCAGTCTGGTTTGCGATAACCGCGTATTTGTTGTCAGGGATACGCTGCGCCACCCAGTGATGGCCGGAAACAATTTCCATCCCCCACACGTCATTCTGGTCAGAGAATCCGATGCCGTTTAGCTCTGCCGAGCCGTATTTCGTCACTATGTTTCCGAGGAAATTCACACCGTCCTTCGCTGACTTGATATAAGGAAGAACACATGTCACCATCGCTTCTTCCATGATGCCATCCTTCTCGTTAACAGGATCTAATTTTTCAATCTTCTTGTTATAACTTGTGGTTTCAGTAGCAGTCATCGCTACTCCACTTGAGTTTGTTCCTGCTTCTTCGTACACACCTGATTCATCAGTCCATTCAGGCGTAGAGGTGTATCTCTGGGCATTTTTTGGAAGTTCAAATGTGAAGTCATTTACTTTCGAATTGAATGTAGCCCCTTTCGGATTTGTCGTCGCTTCATGCACCTGAACTATCTTAGGATTCGCTGTATCCGAATCCTCATTTCTCGCCATGATAGTCGAACCATCGGTTGTAGCTTTCTTTCCTACCAGAACAGTAGTGCAAGCAAACGCTGTCGTTGATGAAAGTATTGTAAATGCTGTAATTATCGCAAATGATAAGCTTAATAGTTTCTTTCTGTTAAACATACTAACCCTCCTGTGAAAGTGATGTAAGTATATCGTTCAGTGATTTATACTAACTCACTTAGTAATAATTATTATAAAGCTAACTGGTGTACTTCAAAATAGCCAATCTGATAAATTTGAAGTACAAATTCAAAATTTTTCCTTTCTAACTTGCTTTTAGTGTACTTCAAACTTACCAGTAAGCTTGTTATTGAAGTACAATCTCAATCATTTACCTCTCTAACTTGCTTATTCTGTACTTCAAACTTACCGATAAGCTTGTTATTGAAGTACACCACCACAACCCAACAGATTATAAGCCGCTTAACTACTTAAGCTTTTTCCCATATAAAAACCCTCCCCGGCATGCACCAGGGAGGGCTAATTAGTTTGTTTATCGCCGAGCTAGATTGCGATCGAAGCCTTGAATGGCTCTGTCAAATCACTTACCTAAAACTTAAATATACTCAAGAAATCAGAAATCTTGCTGGCTGATTCGGATACGGTTGTGGCACTCTTGTCGACGCCGCGTGAGCTATCTGCAACAGCTTCAGCGCTTTCGGCAAGTTCTGTTGTCGTAGCAGAAACCTCCTCAGTCGAAGCACTCTGCTCTTCTGAAATAGCAGCTACAGAAGTTGCAATCTCATCAACCTTAGCAACTCGATTAATCATCTCATTGATAATCTCGCCTGCTTCGTAAAGATTCTTGAAGATTTCTTCGAAAGTCTCACCAGCCATATTTACGGCTTCCACGCTTTCTTCGATCTTCTGCTGATTCTCCTTCGATGATTCAGAAAGAGTCTGAATCTCATTTGTAATTTCCTTTACGATATCGAAAATCTGGTTTGTTGACTCAGCACTGTTCTGAGCAAGGGAACCAATTTCACTAGCTACAACTGCGAAACCACGACCTGCCTCACCAGCTCGAGCAGCTTCGATAGAAGCGTTCAGTGAAAGGAGGTTCGTCTGCTCTGAAATAGAAGAGATGATATCGATGATAGAATTAATCTGTTTAGCAGATTCATCTACCTTAAGTACGACGTCATTCATATTATCCATAGATTCGGCGATAACCTTCATACCAGCCTGAACCTTGTTCATGTCATCCTGACCAGTCTTTGCCTTACCTACGAGAGATTCCATAGTTTCCTTCGTTGTGTTACTTCTATCTGAAAGATCAGTGATTTCCTGAGCTAAAGTAGTCGCGTTTGTTGCAAGTTCAACAACTGCATCCGCCATACCATCCATAACACCATGAATCTGCTGCATTGCAGAAGACTGTTCATCTGCCTTTGCATTAAGTACATTTGAAGCATTCTTACTGTTTCCAGCCTCGATTGAAAGCTCGTCAGAAACACGCTTCATCTCTTCCATTGATTTACGCATGCTTCGTACATACTCTGCCATCTTACGATTCATTACACCGATTTCATTCATGTTGCCATCATCAACGATTTCAATACCAAAATCACCATCAGCAATATGAGTAATATTATTCGTAAGTCTCTTTACAGGTTTTGTAATCATTCTTCCGATTACATTTAACATTACAAATGTACCAAGCAAAATAATCACAACAGCCATAATAGCACTGATTGTAAGGAACTTCACAACTGGCGCCAAAACATCCGATTCCTTAACAAACGAAATCATTGTCCAGTTTGTTCCGTTAACCTTATCAAACGAAACATAATAGAGTTTACCGTCAGTTCCATCAATCTTCTGTACATCCCTAGAACCACCGTTCTTATTAATTGTTCCAACTTCCTGAAGGAATGCATCTGACTTATACTTCGAAATCTCATTACCAATCTGCTTCTTAGACGTCGATGCCAGAATCGTCTGGTTCGCAAAAAGCATTCCATATCCAGTGCCCATAATCTTATATGAAACAACTTTGTCGGAAACGCCCTCTAAAACTACGTCGATAGACATAACACCCGTTCGACCGTCCTTAAGAGTCAGTTTACGGCAACCACATACGACCATCTTGCCCGTGGTCATATCGAGCGAAGGATTGAGAAATGTCATCGTGTTATTCTTTAAACCTGATTCATACCATCCACGAGTCGTAGGATCATACTCGCCTTCTGGAACCCAACCACTTCCGTCGATGAAGTCTTTATTGGAAAAACCTGCATAACAATCAGAAACTACACCGTCGTAGGCTTTCATTCCATCACCCATTGCCTTAAGAATCTGAGCATCATTGTCGAAGTTTGAATTTTCAATAGCATCAGCTAAACCATCGTAATACTTCTTGATTCCTTCCATTGTTTTTGCGATGTCATTCGCGTTAGCCTTTGACTCCTGATGCAAGCTGCTTTCGACTTTCTCTTTGATTACGTTTGTCGCATTGATTGCA
>DAISYI010000055.1:8771-10325 GCA_036825385.1 Lachnospiraceae bacterium
AACGAAGACTGTAATCAAAATGAGCGCGCCTGAAACCATCGGAACTAGTATTCCGAGCAGCTGCGCAGCGATGCGGCGTTCACGTTTTTTCCCAGTATTCTGTGTTGCCATAAAGCACCTCCCTTATCTGCTTTCAGGGTGAAAAATAAAAACCAGCGTAACACGCACTTTCAAGTACTGCATTTCGCCGGTCGAATCAAAATAAATCCCTCAAAGTTCCTAAACTTCCATATTTAAATTTACTTTAACATTACTCTTGTTATGGGAAAAAGTCTACAAATCAACCCTTGAAAAAGTATTAAAAAACGCTAAATTTACACTGATTCATAGGAAAAATATGAGCGCTAACAGATATTCTTATTTAAATCATTAATGATGATAATTACACACAGAAATCATTGATGAGATTGTTTATTTCAACCATAGAAAGTGGATGTTTTTCTGATTCATGTGAGATTATAAGCTTTTTCCCGACTGAATAGCCGTTTTGAATGTAGTCGTCCAGCCGGTCGAGATTGTTCGAAACATAGTTTATGTTGTCGAGCATGCCGAAGTGCTCCCAAATGATTTCCTCTCGCGTGCGTACGTTTAAGACTTTAAAATCGGGGCGATAGTACTTCCCGCCAAGCGTCAGCTTGTCTTCGTAACGGTACGGGATGTGGCGAGCGTAAAGTGTATTCGCGATAATAAGTTCTGACTTAGAGCGAACGATATCTCCTTTGTCTGTTTTGAAACCCTGACCTGAGTTGAACGGAACTGGCGAAGGCTTGTATTGCTTGCTTTCCCACTTTTTTGCGTATTCTGCGTTCGAAAGAGTGAGTGGGGTGATGAGGGAATGGTATCTTGATTCTTCCTCTTCATACTCCTTCTGCCAAACCTCAAACCTTTCTATCATTTTGCGCAAACATTCAAGCTCATCTTTAAGCAACTCAAACATTTCTCTTTCATAAATACTCTGCGCAATCCCTTTAGCTTGACTTATATCTTTCTTCTTTATGTAAGTCACATTGCCTTTGCTTATAGGAAGGTCTCTCTTATAATAGTATTCCTTATCACCACGTTTCTTCACTATCAGAGACGCATGTGGATCCTGTAAATCTCTTCGTTTAAGAATCTTTATTAAGCCTTCCAGTTTTTGCTTGCGTTTATTCAACACATCGAGAACATCATTTATTGACACCAATTCTGAAAAAGCTTTATTTTGTAAACCTTTATTCATATAAACCCCTTTCTTAAAATTACAAAATGTAGTAATTGCTATTCTACACAAAAAGCAAGCTTATATTTATTAAAAGAAGTTCAATCATATTAAGTATTGTTAATGAAGATAAAGAAAAAAACCGATTTTAATTATAAAGTTTTGTTCATTTTTATGTTTTTACTTAATTTTGAAGTACAAAAAAAGCTTGTTAGGAAGGTAAATCGTCGAGATTGTACTTCAAAAACTTGCTTTCCAATAAGTTTGAAGTACAGGATAAGCTTGTTATTAAGGTATCTACCCGGAGATTGTACTTCAATAACTTGCTTTCCTATAAGTTTGAAGTACAGGATAAG
>DAISYI010000056.1:0-6499 GCA_036825385.1 Lachnospiraceae bacterium
TCTATATCATTTTGATATAAAGATCTTTTTGTATCATCTTAACTTAATGACATTGCCCGAAGGGCTGCCTTATTACTGTTCGATTTTTTTTGTTGTCTCACCTGGTTTTATGTTCTTTAAGTAGTCTTCATATTCGTGGAAAGACTTCGGGAATGATCTGGTGAGTGCTTCTGCAATATCTTTGTTGTATAGTTTGACGCTGACACTAGATGGAACAGACTCGATTGCCATTTCGGCTGGTTTCTCATTTTTGATGAGGATTCGATATGTCTGCTTTCCAGCTGAGTAACCAAACGCATATGGGTCAGTGTAAAGCGATGTCATTGTCTTCTTTCCTGTTTCAGGATCATTTGTGACTGTAGGAACTTTCGCCTCTGTAGTCAACTTGCTGATTGTATCAATCTCACTTGAAATGTTTGAGTGTCCTGGGATGTAGATAACGTTACATTCGCTGGATGCGTACTTGATAATATCTTCGTTTGAAGAACCCTTGAGGAAATCAGGGGCGTCTTCTGCAATATCCTTTGCCCAATCGTTTGACACCTTAGAAGCTCTGGCTGAAGCAGGAGCGCTAGGTGACTCGATTGTTTTGTTCTCACCGATTCCATCGAAGAAACTGTCATAGCCGAAGATACTGCCGTATGTATTTGGCGTCTTTGGCTCGATAGCTGACTGTGAACTGTCACTTGATTTATTTGTGGCGCCGTGCTGAACAGCGTCCTTGTCGATTGAAGTATTCTCGTCAGAATGAGCTGCAGTCTTCGAAGATGTGAGTTCGTACTCTTTCCAAGGAATTCCTGCAGAATCCATGAAAGCTTCGAGTGCTTCGTTCTGGTAAATTGCATCATCGTCTTCAGGGCTATAGAACAGACCTACAACTGGATTCTCCTTCGCAGATTCGATAATCAGTGACATCACATCGTCCATAGGAGAAATAATAGATGTACCTGTTGTATTTGAATCTGTCGCGTTTAGAAGTCCAGAGTTTCCTGTGTTCAAAAGCGTCTGGAAGTTTAAAACACCAGTTCCGATAACAGGAATATCAGTAGATGCATCGTGTGCTCCAGATAGAGCGTCCTTACCATTTGCAAGAATCAAATCGCTTCCTTTACCGATAGAATTCAAAGCTGCCATAGAAGCAGAAGATTCGCTGTCAACATTGGCTTCAGTTATAGTATAATGATTCTTGCCAAGAAGAGCGTTCAGAGAATCCTTGTATCCGAGAAGGATTTTCTTTTTAATCTCATCGGATTCTGAATTAATAAAGGTAATATTGTATGTTTTCTTTATATTGTCGGTATCGACTTTGCTGTAATCTGTATCAGAATTACGTTTTGTCTTCGAACATCCTGAAATTAAAGAGGATGTAAGTGTGAGGACGAGCGCAAAGCTTACCATCTTTTTCTTAACATTACGATTAATCATCGAAAAACCTCCGTTTTCAATACGATTCATATTATCTTTTGACTGCATTAAAGTCAAGTTTTTGAAAGAAGGCTGTGATGAAAAAACTGTCATTTTTACGTGAGTTGATTTTTCCTGTTCGCTGTCCGGGATGTGATGAGATTCTTTCTCTACGAGATCGGAAAAAGCATTTCTGCAACTCTTGCTATCCTAATATAAAGAAGGTGAGGGGCGCGATATGCATGAAGTGCGGAAAGAAGCTTCTGAATCCGTCGGATGAGTATTGCTTGGATTGTACGAAGATAAATCATAGTTTTGATAGAAATAGGTCTCTGTATGTATATGACGGCCCAATTCGAGAGGCAATGTATCGATTCAAGTATAGTAATAGACGCGTCTATGCAAGAGTTTTTACTGAGGAAATCAGGGTAGAGCTTGGAAGCTTTTTCCGAGAAATAGAAGAAGAGGGAAAGATAGATGCGGTTGTTCCAATCCCGATGAGCAGGAAGAGTGTGAGGAAGAGGGGGTATAATCAGGCTGAGGCACTTTCGCACTGTATTTCGAAGGAGTTTGGAATACCTGAGCGACGAGATTTAATCGTGCGAGATAAGGATACGAAAAAGATGAAAACTTTGGATCCTGTAGAACGAAGGTTAAATTTGATAAATGCTTTTAAATGTCGCGATTTTGGTGTAAAATTAAAAAAAATATTGTTAGTTGACGACATATATACAACTGGCGCTACACTCGACAGCGTGGCTATGGAATTTAAGGAACATGGGGTTAGTGAAGTTTATTCCATTTGCGTTTGTATTGGTAGTGACCGGGAGTAGAAAGGGGTCAGTATATGGACGTTAGAAACTGCAGAGAATGTAAAAGGCTCTTCAATTATATTGGAGGCCCACAGATTTGTGAAGCTTGCAAGGACAAGCTTGAGGAAAAATTCCAGGTAGTAAAGAATTACCTTTGGGAGAATCCGAAGGCAACTGTTCAGCAGATCAGTGATGACACAGAAGTATCTACAAATCAGCTTCGCCAGTGGATCAAAGAAGAGAGACTTCAGCTTGCGGATGATTCTCCTATTTCTCTTACATGTGAGAATTGTGGCAAGAAGATTATCACGGGAAGATATTGCCAGGATTGTAAAAACAATATGGCTAGAGGTTTGAGCAAGGAATTCGGTCTCGATAAGAAGCCGGAACCTAAGGAAGAACCGAAGAAGACACATGACAACAAGATGAGGTTCTTGCAGCAGTAGTTTATTCGAATTATGCTTAAAAACGATCGAGTTATGCACATGGCAAAAATGGCCATGTATGAAAAACGAAATAAAAATGATTTACGTATTGTGACAGAATACAGAAGGAAAGATTATATAAGTATGAGTAGGATTATGGCATTTGTAGTCGGTACGATTGCTTATATAATTTTCTTTGCTTGTATTGCCGCAACGATTTTGTATGCTTATTTTTCGAACGTTCATACGAGATCTCTTGTATTTCTACTTCTGATAGGCGTTGTAATATATGTTGTGTTTATGTATTTTCATATGAGAAATGCTACGAATGTGGCTGTGGAGAATTATAAGAGAAGTAAAGGGAAGTATGCGAAATGGAAGAGCATGCTTATGGAACTAAATGACATGTACGACAGGGAAGATAGACAGAAGTCAGGAGATTAGAATATGAATTTGCTTGAATCTACTCGAGTTAAGCTTAGAAATTTCATATCGAGACATGAGGTTATGGCTCTGAGATTGTTCAGGGGCTTTATTTGTTTGATGGGCCTTCTTTCGGTTAGAACATGTTTCTACGAGGGATCGGTTCTGGATAATAGATTTCTGATTCTTGTGGTAACAATCGTAGGTGGTTTCGTTCCATTTAGTGCAACGACGCTTATTATTATATTTTCTGCGTTAATCCATATTGCATCTCTTTCGAAGCAGGTAGCGATTGCGCTATCGCTCCTTTTGGTATTTATTTACCTTCTTTCATTTTATTACAACTCAGATGATAGATTCTATGCGGTGCTTTCACCTATTTTCTATCAGATGAGAATTCCATTTGCTGTTCCGATGGCAGCAGGATTATTTGGAAAGATCAATGATGTTGTTCCTGTAATGGGTGGTTCCATAGTAGGCTTTTATTTGAGACTTGTAATCGAGAACCAAGCTCTTCTTAAGGATCCAGCGTCGAATGTTGATGCTTTTTCCCTGATGTTAGATCAGATGGTTCGTAATCAGCTGTTTTATTGTTATGTAGCAGCGAATATAGCGATGTTTCTCATTGTTTATTTTGTGAGAAAGAAGATTGTGGTGCATGCTTCAGAAATAGGAGTTTCATTCGGTGCGCTTGCATCGTTTGTGATTATGCTTACTGCAAATCTGTTCTTTAATTCGGGTGAGAATATCGCGCAGTTTGTTGTAGAAATTATAGTTACATGGGTACTCGGCTTGTTTGTTTCTTACTTCTTCGTTGAGGCAGATTATTCTAGGCCAGAAACACTTCAATTTGAGGATGATGAGTACTATTATTATGTGACGGCTATTCCTAAGATTCATATTACGAAAGAGGAATGGAAAGTGAAGCGAATAACAGGTAATGATTTGGGAAAGGATGAAGAAAAGTGAACACAGCTTTAGATATAGTAGAATCCTTTCTACGTGATTACTTCAATATATCTATTCCAATTATCAATGTAACAGATGTCATTGAAATTATAATTATCGCAATTTTCTTATTTGAGCTTTTTAAGTGGATGAGAAGTACGAGAGCCTGGATGCTAATCCGAGGTGTACTTATCATTCTGCTTTTCTTTGTGATTGCGGCATTCTTCCAGATGAACACAATTCTGTGGATTGGTGAGAAGATGCTGAGCGCCGGAATCATCGCCTTTGTAGTTGTATTCCAGCCTGAACTTAGAAAGGCACTTGAACAGCTCGGTAGAAGAAACTTCTTCAGACATGTTCTTCCTTCAGCGTGGGCAAAGGGAGAACTCTTACGATTCGAAGATACGACGAAGAATGACATCGTAAAGGCTACATTTGATATGGGACGCGTAAAGACTGGCGCGCTTATCGTAATTGAACAGGATGTAGTTCTGAAGGAATACGAGAGAACAGGAATTGTCCTCGATGCGAAACTTACGAGACAGCTCCTTATTAATATTTTTGAAAAAAACACTCCGCTCCACGATGGCGCTATCATCGTTAGAAATGATAGAGTTGTAGCGGCTACTTGCTATCTTCCGCTTACGGAAAGTCTTGGACTTAGCAAGGAACTGGGTACGAGACATCGTGCCGCTGTAGGAATCAGTGAAGTGAGTGATGCGATTACAATTGTTGTTTCGGAAGAAACAGGAAAGGTATCGGTAACTCAGGATGGTAGACTTTACCACGATCTCGATAGAGAAGAACTCCTGAAGATTCTTTCAAAGGCTCAGATTATTAAGGAAGAGCATGACAAGAAGAAAGATGAATCCTCTGAATCAGAGAATCCAGAAGATGTAAGCGTGGACAAGAAGGAGGATTCAAATGTGGGATAAGGTTTTAGACAAAATCAAAAAGTACGTACTATCTGATATTGGTCTTAAAATTGTGGCACTTTTGGCTGCTATGATTCTCTGGCTTGTTGTGGTAAACATCGAGGATCCGTCGAGAACTAAGTTTTTTACTGCGAAGGTACAGGTCATAAATGACAGCGTACTTACAGATAGTGGAAAGTACTATGAGATTCCAGATAGTGAAGCAGCAGTTACATTTAGGGTAACAGCAAAGCGTTCAATTATTGAGAAACTTTCAAATGGTGATTTTAAAGCCGTTGCGGATTTGAACTACATGGGCTCTGATAATAAGGTCCCTGTTGATATTGAAGCTACTCGATTTACAAATCAGGTTACAATTAGTTCGAGATCCTTCTATGTAAATCTTTCTGTAGGAAGTATTCAGAAGAAGAGATTCTCAGTAAAGGCTGTGACAAAGGGTGAACCAGCTTCTGGCGTAGTTGTTACAGATGCTGTTGCTGAACCGAATGTAATTACGATATCTGGTCCGGACAAGATTGTATCGACTATCAAGTCTGTTCAGGCGGTTTGTGATGTAACTGGTATTCAGAAAGATATAACGGATACAGTTGTACCAGTTCTTCTGAATAGCAAGGGAAAGGAAATCGATCCTTCTAAACTTACAATTAGCTCAGAGACAGTTGAGGTTTCGGTTACAACTGGTTCTGTAAAGGAAGTGAAGATAAATGCAGAAACATCTGGAAAGCTTCCGGATGGAATAACGCTTTCAAGTGTAACTGTTACACCTGAGAAGGTTGCACTTCAGGGTGAGGCAGATAACCTTAATAGTGTATCTCAGATTACGATTCCATCTACAGTTATTAATTTGGACAACGTAACAAAGGATACAGAATTTACAGTTGATATTAGTTCATATCTGCCAGATGGCGTTGAACTAAAGAATCTAGATGATAAAACTGTAAAGGTAAAAGTAAAAGTTGCTTCGGCGACTACGAGAAACTTCTCGATTCCTACGGCTAATCTAACAATAGGAGGATTGCCACAGGGATATGAATGTAATTTTGTTTCTAACCAGTTTGATGCAGCGATTAAAGGACTTCCAGCAAACCTAGATAAACTGGATGCTTCAAAGATAACAGGTCGTGTAGATGCTTCCGGACTCGGAAGAGGAACACATCATGTTACAGTTGTATTAAACCTCGGAGAAGAATATACTGTAGAGACGATTTCAATTGAAGTCAAAATTACAGATAAAAGTAATTAGTTAGGAGAATGTAGTAAAGATGTCTAGAATATTTGGAACTGATGGTGTAAGAGGCGTAGCAGGTTCTGAACTCACTATCAGTCTTGCGACGAAACTTGGACAGGCTGGTGCTTATGTACTTAGCAAACACAAGTCAACTCGCCCAGTTATCCTCGTTGGATGCGATACACGTATTTCAGGAGGTATGCTTGCAAATGCTCTTATTGCAGGTATCAATTCAGTAGGAGCAGATGCAGTTTATGCAGGAGTTGTTCCAACTCCAGCAGTTGCTTATCTTACGAGAGAAAAAGGATTTGATGCTGGTGTAGT
>DAISYI010000056.1:6509-8071 GCA_036825385.1 Lachnospiraceae bacterium
CAATGGTATTAAGTTCTTCAGCAAGGATGGTTATAAACTTCCTGATGAAGTTGAAGATGAAATCCAGAGAGAAATCGAATGTGATATGGCAGATATCACATTCCCAACAGGCGAAGGAGTCGGAAGAGTAAAATACGATTTCGACATTGCAAGAGAATATGTAGACTTTGAGAAGAAGACAGTTCCAATCGATCTTTCAGGAATGAAGATTGTAGTTGATTGTGCTAACGGTGCTTCTTATAAAACAAATACAGCAGTTCTTAGAGAACTTGGAGCTGAACTCATCGAGCTCGGTGTAGAACCAAATGGTGTGAATATTAATGATAACTGTGGATCTACACACCTCGGAAATCTCATGGAGACAGTAAAGAGAGAAAAAGCAGATATCGGTATCGCCTTCGATGGTGACGCAGATAGAATGCTCGCTGTAGATGAGAATGGTGAAGCTGTTGACGGTGACCAGATTATGTCAATCTGTGCAAACCATATGAAGTCAAAGGGAACTCTTAAGAAAGATACCCTCGTAGTTACTGTAATGAGTAACCTCGGACTTACAATTATGGGTAAAGAGAATGATATCAATATCGAAATCACAAAAGTAGGAGACAGATACGTTCTCGAGAAGATGAAAGAAGATGGCTACAATATCGGTGGTGAGCAGTCAGGACATATCATCTTCCTTGATGACAATACTACAGGAGACGGAATGATGTCAGCACTTCGTCTTCTTGAAGTAATGGTAGAGACAAAGAAGAGCCTTTCAGAGCTCAAATCTATCATGAATGTATATCCACAGGCACTTGTAAATGCACGTGTTCCAAATGATAAGAAGAACTCTTATCAGGAATACGAAGAGATCGTTTCAAAGATTGCCAAACTTGAGGAGAAGTTTGACGGAGCAGGAAGAGTTCTAATCCGTCCTTCAGGTACAGAACCTCTCGTAAGAGTTATGATTGAGGGAAAAGTTCAGGAAGAAATTCAGAAAGACGCAGAAGAATTGGCAAGCTTTATTGAAGAAACGATGAATGTATAAGGAGTCGAATTTTGATAAAGAAGAAGTTTACAATTACTAATGCTACAGGATTACACATTAAACCGGCTGGAGTACTATGTGACTACGCTGCCAGATTCGAATCAAGTATCAGATTCATGTATGATGTAGAATCGGAAGCTAATTGTAAAAGCATTCTGTCAGTTTTGGGGGCGTGTATTAGATACGGGGATCAAATCGAATTGATTTGTGAAGGCAGCGATGAAGAAGAGGCTATGAGAGAAATCTCAGCGCTAATTGAACGCGGCTTTGATGAATAAAGTTGGACAAGAATCCTATTAGGTGGTATTATATCGTTTTGTTTGGAGAGATACTATGAAGAAAATACTTATTACAGGTTGTAATGGACAGCTCGGTAGAGCTATCCAGAAAGAGTATGGCGATTCAGTTGAGTTTATCAAGACTGATATGATTGACATGGATGGCGTGAAAAAGCTCGACATCTCAAAAATTGATGATGTTATGGCAATGGTTCGCGCTGAGAAACCAGATGCAATCATCAACTGTGCAG
>DAISYI010000056.1:8081-10323 GCA_036825385.1 Lachnospiraceae bacterium
TGAGAAAATGGAAGACGTTGCGTACAAAGCAAACGCAATCGGACCTAGAAATCTCGCAATTGCATCATCTGAAGTGGGAGCGAAACTCGTTCATATTTCTACTGATTATGTATTTAGTGGAGAAGCTTCAGATCATCCTAGAACAGAGTTCGATGCTGTTTCACCTATCAGTGCATATGGCAGAACAAAGCTCGCAGGTGAGAACTTCGTAAAGGAATTTGCTGATAGATATTTCATTCTTAGAACAGCTTGGCTTTACGGTGATGGAAAGAACTTTGTTAAGACAATGCTTTCACTTGCAGATTCACATGATGAAGTAAGTGTAGTAGATGATCAGGTAGGAACACCTACATCTGCTGTAGAACTCTCAAAGATGATTCATTTCCTTGAGGGAACAGAAAGCTATGGTTTATATCATGCCACTTGTGAAGGTGATACAAACTGGGCTGACTTTACTGAAGAAATCTATAGACTTGCAGGAAAGTCAACTAAGGTTAACCACGTATCAAGTGCTAAGTATAAAGAAATGAACCCAAATTCAGCTGACAGACCAGCATATTCTATCCTTGATAACTATATGCTTCGTCTCGTGACTGACGATTTCAGAATGGCTGAATGGCATGATGCATTTGAAGTATATATGAGAGAATTGAACAAGTAATTCACATCATTTAGGAGGATAAAATGAGAACTTATCTTGTAACAGGCGGTGCAGGTTTCATTGGATCAAACTACATCCATTACATGTTTAGAAAATATGACAATGAAATCAGAATTATCAATGTAGACAAACTTACATATGCAGGTAATCTTGAGAACCTTAAGGATCTCGAAAGCAGAGATAATTACGAATTCGTAAAGGCTGATATCTGCGATAAGGAAGCTATCAGAAAGATTTTTGCAGAGAACGACATCGATAGAGTAGTTCACTTCGCTGCAGAAAGTCACGTTGATAGATCAATCAAGAACCCTGAAGTATTCGTTCAGACAAATGTACTCGGTACACTTGTTATGCTTAATGCTGCAAAAGAAGCTTGGGAGCTTCCAGATGGTACATTCAAGGAAGGAAAGAAGTTCCTTCACGTATCAACAGACGAAGTTTATGGATCACTTCCAGATGATGGTACATCATACTTCTATGAGACTACACCATACGATCCACATAGCCCATATTCAGCATCAAAGGCTTCATCAGACTTTATCGTAAAGTCATATATTGATACATATAAGTTCCCTGCGAACATTACAAATACATCAAACAACTACGGACCATACCAGTTCCCAGAGAAGCTTATTCCACTTATCATCAACAATGCGCTTGCTGGTAAGGACCTTCCAGTTTACGGTGATGGAAAGAACATCAGAGACTGGTTATATGTAGATGATCATGCTAAGGGAATCGACATGGTTCAGGAAATGGGACAGCTTGGTCAGAAGTACAACATCGGTGGACACAACGAGAGAAGAAATATCCAGATTATCCATACTATTCTCGACACTCTTCTTGAGATTCTTCCTGATGAAGATCCACGTAAGAAGAATGTAAGCTACGATCTCATTAAGTATGTTGAGGATCGTAAGGGACATGATAGAAGATATGCTATCGCTCCTGACAAGATCAAAGAAGAGATCGATTGGGAACCTGAAACATGCTTCGAAGAAGGCATTAAGAAAACTATTAAGTGGTATCTTGATAACCAGGATTGGATGAAGAATGTTACAAGTGGTGATTATCAGAAATACTACAATGACATGTATCAGGATAAATAATATTTGATTTTTCATATTCGGCCTTCTATTTTTAGAAGGTCGGATATTTGTGTTTATTTGGAGGAAAAATAATGAAAGGTATTATTCTTGCCGGAGGATCCGGTACACGTTTATATCCACTTACAAAGGCTATCTCAAAGCAGATTATGCCTGTATACGATAAGCCAATGATTTATTACCCACTTTCAACACTTATGCTTGCGGGTATTAATGAAGTGCTTATTATTTCAACACCAAGAGACCTTCCTGTATTCAAGGAACTCCTTGAGGATGGTTCACAGCTTGGTATGAAGATTTCATACGCAGTTCAGGAAGCTCCTAACGGACTTGCTGAAGCTTTCATTATCGGTGAAGAGTTCATCGGTGACGATTCAGTAGCACTCGTACTTGGAGATAACATCTTCTACGGACAGTCATTCTCAAGAACACGTCTTTCAGCACGTGAAAGAGTAGAGAATAACGGTGGAGCTAC
>DAISYI010000057.1:0-10236 GCA_036825385.1 Lachnospiraceae bacterium
GAAAGACCAGGTACTGTTATCATACAGACTTATCAGCCGGATCATTTTGTAATTGAGTCTTCAGCGAAGCAGAGTTATGAGGATTTCTATCGAGATGAGGTGGTTTATCGAAAGATGGGTAAGTATCCACCTTTTGGACACTTGCTTAAAATCCTAATTGAATCTAGAAATAAAAACAGGATTGAAGAATTCTCGAAGAGGCTTGCAGAGGTGGTTCGTTTGAGACTTGTGGATATGGAGGGCTTCGAACGGACGAAGGTTCTGGGGCCAGAGGATGACTATCCGCCGAAGATAAATGATGTGTATCGAAAGACGCTCTACCTAAAAGACGCGGATTATGATAGACTTATTGCGGTTAAGAAACTGATATCAAAGGAATTCCCAAATGTTGCATATAGCAACTCAGTAAACATTTGGTTTGACTATGATCCATTATAGAAGGAGTTAATTATGGCACTTAGAAATCTTAGAATTGAAGGGGATCCAATCCTTAATAAAGTTAGCCGTCCTGTAACAGAGATGAAGGACAGATATGTGGAACTTATCGATGACATGCTCGAGACTATGTATGAGTCAAATGGTGTAGGCCTCGCAGCTGTTCAGGTAGGTGTTCTCAGAAGAATTGTAGTTATCGATGTAGGAGAGGGCCCAGTAGTACTCATCAACCCTGAAATTATCGAAGCTGATGGCGAACAGACAGGTCAGGAAGGCTGCCTTTCAGTTCCTGACAAGGTAGGTATCGTTACTCGTCCTAACCATGTTAAGGTTAGAGCTCTCGACGAAGAGATGAACGAGTTTGAGTTCGAAGCAGAAGGTTTCTTCGCTCGTGCATGCTGCCACGAACTTGACCATCTCGATGGCCACCTTTACGTAGAGAAGGTAGAAGGCGACCTCGTCGATGTTTCTGATGTTGAAGAAGAAATAATGGGTGAAGCAGGCGAGATAGAGGAGTAAGCAGCTGGTTTTTGCGTTTTGCTGCAAAAACCGGCTCTGAGCTGGTGATTGATCCCGCGCGGCTTTGTTGCATACTAGTATATTAGCTAAAATACGGGGCCGAGCTGGTGATTGATCCCGCGCGGTTCTGTTGCATACTCGCATTTTAGCAAAAAATGGCTCTGAGCTGGTGATTTCACACTTGAGGACACAAACTTGCTTTCTAGTGTGAAAAAACTGAGGGTAATTTATGTTGTGCAAAATACAATTTCTCACTTAGAGAGTAAAACTTATTGTTAAGTGAGAAAAAACAAGCAAAACTGCAGTTTGCAACCTGCTCAACTTGCTTATAATTGCTAAAATTTCACACAAGAGAGCAGTTTTTGACTCCCAAGTGAGAAACCGAGCAAAATCGCGTGAAAAACTTGCACACACAGAAGCGCGAGAGCCCGTCCAAGTGAGAAAAAAGCAAGTTAGAAGCGCGAGAGCCCGCCCAAGTGAGAAAAAACAAGTTATAAGTGAGAAAAAAGCAAGTTAGAAGCGCGAGAGCCTGCCCAAGTGAGAAAAAAGCAAGTTGCTGGCGCAAATGAATCGTGCTTTCGCCCCATATTCCTTCGCCAGCAGGTAATGAAAGGACACAAAATGAGAATAACATTTATGGGTACTCCGGATTTCACACTTCCTATTCTGGATGCGTTGAAAGCCGCAGGACATGAAATTATATTAGTAGTAACACAGCCGGACAAACCCCGTGGTAGAAAGGCAGAACTCATGCCTCCTCCAGCAAAGGAATGGGCTGTGGCAAACAATATACCAGTATTCCAGCCAGAGAGAATCAAAAGAGAAGAAGCAGTAGAGTTTCTCAAGCAGTATCCTTCAGATGTATGCGTAGTTGCTGCGTTTGGTCAGATCCTTTCAAAAGAGATTCTCGATATGCCACGCCTCGGATGCGTAAATGTACATGCATCACTTCTTCCTAAATATAGAGGAGCTGCCCCTATTCAGTGGTCTATCCTAAATGGCGAGGAATACACAGGCGTAACTACAATGCAGATGGGCGTTGGCCTCGATGATGGCGACATCCTACTTCAGAAAGTTGTAGAAATCGATGATGAAATTACAGGTGGCGAGCTCTTTGACAAACTCGCTATCGTAGGCGGCGAGCTCATCGTAGAGACAATTGAGAAACTCGATAGAGGCGAAATCGTGCCTGTTCCTCAGAACGAAATCGAGTCAACTCATGTCGGCATGATAAAGAAAGAACTCGGAAATCTCGACTTCTCTCGCCCGGCAAAAGAACTCAACAACTACGTACGCGGCCTGAATCCATGGCCATCAGCCTTCACATATCTAAACGGTAAGATGGTAAAGATTTGGAAAGCAAAGCCAATTACAGACCTCGCTGAAGTACCAGACTTCACAGACGTATTGGAAAAAGCCGAAGTCGCAACACTTGTATCGAACGCGAAGGATACACTCCTCGTAAGAACAGGAGATGGAGCGCTTTCTATTGAGGAGCTCCAGATTGAAGGAAAGAAGAGAATGACAGTTTCTGATTTCCTCCGCGGTCATAAGATTGAAGAAGGAGAACGCTTCTCGCGCGACAAGTAAAGGTAGATAAATGCAAGACTCAGTAAATATTAGAAAACTTTCAGTAGAGCTCATAATGCTTATCCTCGAAGACGGCGAGTTTGAGAACGTAGTCCTCGACGGATTCCAGGCGAAATACTCATATCTTCCTGAATCAGATAGAAGATATGTTGTTCTCGCAGTTAAAGGTGTTATTGAGAAAAAGCTTGAACTCGACTTTTACATCAAAACACTTACAAATCAGCGAGTAAACAAACTAAAGAAGCCTATCAGAAACATCCTTAGATTAGCGCTCTACGAAATCAAATATATTGATAAGTCAAAAGAATACGCCGTTGTAAATGAGGCAGTTAAGCTTGCAAAGAAGATGGGCTACCCTCAGTTCAAAGGCTTCGTAAATGGAGTACTTCGAAACTTCATCAGACAGATTGATGAAATCAAACCGAATACACTCGAAGCAAAGTATTCTGTTCCAAATTGGATCATCGAGCTTTGGAAGAAAGAACTCGGTGAAACAGAAACAATCAAATGCTTAGATGCACTTTCAGAGGTTCAGCCGCTTACAGTTCGTCTGAATCCGAGAAAGGGAACATACGAAGAAATCCTTTCAGAGATGAAAGAGGAAGGATTCGAACTCGAGCCTTTCGAGAAAAAACATGGTATTTACAAACTATCAGGTATTAAATCACTAAGCACATCGAAAGCACTGAATGAAGGCAAGTTCTATATTCAGGATTACAGCTCAATGCTTCCATGCATAAACGCTGGAATCAAACTAGGTGACTCTGTAATCGATGTATGTGCAGCTCCTGGAGGAAAGTCAATCTTCGCATCAGAACTTACAGGAGAAACAGGAAATGTGGTATCATGTGATATCTCTGGGAAAAAGACGACCATAATCAAAGCTAATGTTATGAAGATGGGCGCTTCCAATATAGAGGTAGTTACAGCAGATGCATCAAAGTTTAATGGCGAATTCGAAGAAAAATTTGATGTAGCAATTTTAGACCTTCCTTGCTCAGGACTCGGAGTAATCGGCAGAAAAGCCGACCTTCGATACCGTGTAAAGGAAGAGGATTTACTAGAACTTCAGAGCATTCAGCGTTCTATAATCGACAACGCAAAGAGATATGTGAAGAAGGGTGGAAGAATGGTTTTTTCCACGTGCACGATTGATAAACTTGAAAATGAAGACAATAAAGATTATATTTTAGAGACGTGTATGGATTTCAAACTCGTATCGGAACAGAAAGTTCTTCCGTATGAATTTGGAAGTGACGGATTCTATATAACAGTTTTTGAAAGAGATTAATCGATTTTAATGGATATAAGATCACTTAGTTTAGAAGAGTTAATTGAATACCTGGAAGGAATGGGTGAGAAGAAGTTTAGAGCAAAGCAGATTTATCGATGGCTCCATGTATCACTTGTTTCATCCTATGACGAGATGACGAACATTCCAGCGTCACTTAGAAGCAGACTTTCGGTAGAAGCTCCCTTAAACACATTGAAAGTCTATGATTGCCAGATTTCTAAACTAGATGGTACGAGAAAATACCTCTTTGAACTTCATGATGGAAATATGATAGAAGCCGTGCTTATGAAATATAAGCATGGAAACAGCGTATGTATCTCATCACAGGTAGGCTGTAGAATGGGATGTACTTTCTGTGCGTCAGCTATCGGTGGACTCGTTCGCTGTCTGACTGCGGGCGAAATGCTCGATGAAATCTATCGTATCCAGACAGAAATCGGAGAGAGGGTTTCAAATATTGTAATCATGGGAACAGGCGAACCGCTTGATAACTATGATAATATTATTAAGTTCCTACATATGATTTCAGATGAGAATGGTTTGAATATCAGCCAGAGAAACATAACTGTTTCTACATCAGGAATTGTGCCAGGAATTTATGATCTCGCAAAAGAGAATCTCCAGGTTACTCTGGCTCTTTCTTTGCATGCGACTACACAGGAGAAACGTGCGCATCTTATGCCGATTGCCGGTAAGTATGATATCAAAGATGCTGTACAGGCTATGAGAGACTATGCAAAGACAACAGGCAGAAGAGTAACATTTGAATATAGCCTTATTCATGGCGAGAATGATACTGATGAGGATGCAAAGAGACTTTCAGACCTCGTCAGAGGAATTATGTGCCATGTAAACCTCATTCCGGTTAACCCGGTTAGAGAGCGTTCATTTGAGCGCCCAAATAGAGAGGCGATTGAGACATTTCAAAAGAAACTTGAAAATTATGGCATAAATGTTACTATTAGGAGAGAATTGGGCCGGGATATTGACGGCGCATGCGGACAGTTGAGAAGAAGACACTTGAAGGGACAAGATTAAATGAAATTCATCTCGATTACAGATCCGGGAATGGTTCGACAGAGAAATGAAGACGTATTCTTTGCGTCATCGAAGCCTGTCGGAAACCTGCCGAATCTCTATTTCGTTGCCGATGGGATGGGCGGCGAAAAAGCAGGAATGTACGCAGCGAAGACAGCTGCCAGCATAATGCTTAGAGTATTAGAAGGATCTAATGAAACAAAACCGGTAGCGGCTATTCAGAAGTCTATTGAACAGGCAAATATTTCTCTGTTCAAAGAAGCACAGACCGATCCGGAGAAAACTCGAATGGGAACGACAGTAGTCTTGGCAACACTAGAAGACGATCAGCTTCTGGTGGCAAATGTCGGTGATAGCAGACTCTACGTTTCGAAGGAAAGCAGTATCAGACAGATTACACGTGATCACTCCTTTGTAGATGAACTGGTTCGTTTCGGAAAGGTATCTGAAGCTGAAGCAAAACATCACCCAAAGAAGCACTATATTACTCGTGCCGTTGGCGCAGAGGAAACTATCGATATAGACTTCTTTGACTATGAGCTGGAGTGCAATGACCTTGTATTACTATGCTCTGATGGACTCACGAACATGGTTTCAGATAAGGAAATAAACTCTATCCTTAGAAGCGAACTTTCTCTGACAGAGAAGGCGAACCTACTTAAGAAACGTGCAAATGAAGCGGGCGGTTCCGATAACATCACAGTTATCATCATCGACCCAGAGATTTAATAGATTGAGGTACAAAAGTATGTTACAAGCAGGATCTTTTTTAGCAGATCGTTATGAGATTATTGAAAAAATCGGTACAGGCGGAATGTCTGATGTATATCGTGCTGTGGATCAGGTTCTTGGACGTGAAATCGCAGTAAAGGTACTCAAGGAAGAATTCGCTAAAGATGAGAACTTTGTTTCTAAGTTCCGTTCAGAAGCTCAGAATGCAGCTCGTCTCGAGCATCCAAACATCGTAAACATCTATGATGTAGGATCAGAAGATGGTCTTTACTACATCATCATGGAATATGTAGAGGGTATCACTCTTAAGACATATATCGAGAAGAAGGGCCACCTCAACTACAAGGAAGTAATCAGTATTGCTATCCAGGTTGGACGTGGTATCGAGGCTGCTCATAAGAACAATATTATTCACAGAGACATCAAGCCTCAGAATATCATCATTTCTAAAGAAGGTAAGGTAAAGGTAACTGACTTCGGTATCGCTCGTGCTGCATCAGGAAACACAGTTTCAGCAGAAGCAATGGGATCAGTTCACTACATCTCACCAGAACAGGCTAGAAATGGTTATGTAACAGAGAGATCAGATATCTATAGCCTCGGTATCGTAATGTACGAAATGGCTACAGGTAGTGTTCCATATGATGGAGATACAGCTGTTTCAGTTGCTCTTAAGCATCTCCAGGGTGAGATGACACCTCCATCAGCACTCGTATCAGATGTACCAGTTGCTCTCGAGAGAATCATTCAGAAGGCGACTATGAAGAGCCCAGAGAGAAGATATTTCGACGTAGATGAAATTCTAATCGACCTTAAGAAAGCTCTCGTAACACCTGATGAAGACTTCGTAATCATTCCAGATCCAAACGAAGCAGATAAGACTAAAGTAATGACAAGGGACGACATCGAGAAGATTAGAGAGCATTCAGATCCAGATGTATCTGAACTCGAAGATGATGACGATGATGAAGATGATAAGCTTAATCCTAAGATGGAAAAAGCTGTTACTATCATGGGTATCGCAGCTGCAGTTATCATTGCACTCGTAGTAATCTATCTCCTCGGAAGCATCATGGGATGGTTCAAGTTCACAAAGCGAACAAAGGGAGATCCTACATACGTAACTGAAGAAGAAGGAAACATCAAGGTTCCAAATCTTCTCGGTATGACAGAAGATGAAGCTAAGAAGGCTCTTGAAGAAAAGGGTCTTAAGTTTAAGAATACAGGTACACGTGCTTCAGAAAAATATAAGAAGGGCGAAATCTGCTGGCAGAACGTAAAGAGCGGTCAGAAGGTTAAAGACAAAACAACAATCAGAGTAGCTATCTCAAATGGTAAGTCAGAGTCTAAGGAAGAAGTTCCTAATGTAGTAGGACTTTCAGAAACAGATGCTAAGAAGAAGATTGAAAATGCTGGATTCAAGTGCTTGATTGACTACGAAGAGAATGACAGTGTAGAACAGGGTAAGGTAATTAAGCAGACTCCAAGCGGTAAGTCTGAAGCTGCTGAAGATTCAACTGTAAAGATTGTAGTATCACGTGGTAAGTCACAGGTACAGATTCCTTCAGTTATCGGAAAGAGCAAGGATGAGGCTAAGAGCATCTTAGAGTCAGCTGGATTCAGTGTATCAGTTTCTGAGGAAGAATCAGATAAACCAGCTGGTACAGTAACAAGCCAGGATACAGGATATAGAAACAAGGGCGAGACTGTAAGAATTCTCGTTGCTAAGGAAGCATCTGATGCTGAAGTTCCAAGTGTACTTGGATTTACAGAAGAGGATGCAAAGGCTGCTATTAAAGGAAAAGGTTTCCAGGTTTCAGTAATTAGAGCGCATAATTCTGGGTATGGAAAAGGACTCGTATGCGATGTAAATCCATCTGGAAAAGTAAGAAAGGGCGCTACAATTACAATTACAGTTTCAGAAGGACCAGACGGCTCAACAGATAGCGGCAACACACAGGAACCATAATCTTTCAGGAAAGCGAGCAAAATGCAAGGAAAGATTGTAAAAGGAATAGCCGGTTTCTACTATGTAGAATGCGACGGCGAAGTATATGAATGTAAGGCTAGAGGCATTTTTCGGAATCGTTCCGAAAAGCCTCTAGTTGGCGATTTCGTAGAATTTGTAAAACTCGAAGGTCAGGAAGGAAAGGGAAACGTAGAAGCCATCCTTCCGCGACATTCGAAACTGATTCGACCAGAAGTCGCAAATGTAGATCAGGCCCTCGTCGTATTTGCGTCGATTGATCCTGCTCCGGACATCCACCTCCTGAATCGATTCCTCATTTCTATGGAATCCGAAGATATCCCTTCGATTATCGTCCTCAATAAAGACGATTTGAAACACGAGGAAGAAATTCCGCGAATCTTTCAGAGCGCTGGATACAAAGTAATTCAGACCAGCGTAAAGGAGAACCGTGGAATCGAAGAAGTGAGAGAGATACTCACAGGAAAGACGACAGCCATCGCCGGACCATCAGGCGTAGGAAAGTCCAGTCTGATTAATACAGTCGCTGGTCGCCACGTAATGGAGACTGGTGAAATATCTCAGAAGATTAAGCGAGGAAAAAACACGACTCGCCACAGTGAATTAATCACTATCGGTCGTAATTCCTATATTCTAGATACTCCAGGATTTGCATCTGTAGATGTTCCGGAAATCGAGAAAGAAAGTTTGGGCTGGTGTTTCCCAGAATTCGTGGATCACATTCCAAACTGTAAATTCAGCGGTTGCTCACATAGAAGTGAGCCAAGCTGTGGTGTAAAGGCTGCCCTCGAAGAAGGCCTCATCACCAAAGAAAGATATGATGATTATGTTTACTTCTACAACGAAATAGCTGATAGAAGGAAATGGTAATAGATAGAAAGTAAGTGTGACAACGTGGATTTTAATGCTGAGAAAAGGGGAAGTGCTATGAATTGCCTTGCACCATCTATTTTATCAAGTGACTTTGCAAACTTAGGACGTGATGTAAAAGCCTGCGAAGATGCAGGTGCACAGTACATTCATTTCGATGTAATGGACGGACATTTCGTTCCACCTATTACATTCGGTGCTGATGTTCTTAAAGCCGTTAGAGGAGTGACTGATGCCGTTCTCGATGTTCATCTCATGGTAGAGCATCCAGAGAACTATATAGAAGACTTCGCAAAAGCAGGAGCTGACATCATCACAGTTCACGCTGAGACATGTACACACCTCGATCGAGTAGTGTCTCAGATCAAAGACGCAAAAGTAATGGCAGGTGTAGCGCTAAACCCAGCGACTCCACTCGAGACTATCAAATACATACTTCCTAAACTCGATATGGTTCTCCTCATGAGTGTAAACCCAGGATACGGCGGACAGAGCTTCATCCCTTACACAATTGATAAGATTTCAGACCTTAAGAAGATGATTGAAGAGAGACACCTAAAGACTGATATCGAAGTCGATGGTGGAATCAAATTAAACAACGTAGAAGACGTAATGGCAGCTGGAGCAAACATTTTTGTTGCTGGATCTGCTGTATTTAATGGCGATATCGAAGAGAATGTTCAGGCATTCTTAAGTAGGATTGAGTAATGACGAATGCGTATATTGTGGCCGGAGGGACGTTTGAGAAAGACGTCTTTTCGGCTTTTTTGGATAAGGAATTAAATAAGCCGACATTCATCGCGGCCGACAGAGGTCTTCAGTACCTTCTCGAGATCGGAATCACGCCAGACTACATAATCGGAGACTTTGATTCCGCACCGAAGAATGTTCTAGAGAAAGCGAAGGAACTCGCTGCCGGAAAAAGCTCGAGACTTACCCTTCTAAACCCTATTAAAGATGACACAGATACAGAAGCGGCACTCGATTTGGCACTAGAAGAAACTGACGGAGATATCTATATTTTCGCTGGAACGGGAACTCGTATCGATCATGTTTTTTCTAATATTCAGATTCTAGAAAAGGCAGTAAAGCGCGGAAGAACTGCATACCTTTTGGATTCGAGAAATAAAATCCAGATTTGTGATAGAAATTCTCCGCGAAAAATATTAAAATCAAATCTATTCGGGAAGTACATATCGGTATTTCCTTTAAGTGGGGTTGTAGATGGACTTACTATGAAAGGCTTTAAATATCCACTTTTAAATGCGGCTTTTTCCTATGGGACATCGCTCGGACAGAGCAATGAACTAGTAGGCGAAGTCGGTGAAATCAGTGTAGAAAATGGTAGCTTAGTAATCATAGAATCAAGGGATTGATAAGTCAGGGAGAGAAAAGTATGGAATTTCAGGAAGTATTAGAATACTTAAGTGAACTTCAGCCATATACAGACGAACAGATTTTGGGCAAGGAAGATTTCACAGTTATGAGAGCGCTTCTTAAGGCTCTCGGTAATCCTGAGAATGACCTCAAATTCATTCATATTGCGGGAACAAATGGAAAGGGCTCTACAGCTTCAATTCTTGAGAATATACTTCTCACAGCAGGAGTTAAGGTAGCATCTTATAAAGCGCCTGGATTTGATAGATATAATCGCGTAATCAAGGTGAATGGGGAAGAGATTACAGATGAAGAATTGGTTGCATTAGTTTCTAAGGTAAAGGAAGCTGCTGATTCATTAAATCTCGATAGATCACTTGCCTTGAATGAGCTT
>DAISYI010000058.1:0-8564 GCA_036825385.1 Lachnospiraceae bacterium
ACCTGCGATTGCGTTGAGGATATTCCACCAACCACCGTAGATGAATACACCTTCGTTTGATGCCCACCAAGCACCGCTAAGGTTGCCTGAAATCTGGTAAGCAGCGATTGCTGATTCCATGTCTGATACGTTAGCAATCATGATGTTTGCTGCAACGATGAACCATGGGAACCATGCAAACCATTTTTCCTTACCAATGCCCCACTTATACTTGATCATCATGAAGCCTACGCATCCGATGTCTGCAGCATAAAGCTTGAAGTAATGGAACCATCCATCCATGTAAGCAACTGTAGGATTTGATGCACCACCAAACATTCCACAGTGTGCGAGGATGAAGTAAACTGTAAGTACTGTAGGAATTACTACGAATACGAGTAATCCACCAACCTTTGTTCTACGACCGATCTCGTTCATGATGATAAGACCAGCGAAAACAAGAAGCCAACCTAAAAGCTGCATTGCAGCGTGGTTGCTGTAAAGCTGAAATAACATAATTATTTCCTCCCGTTAAAATTAATAAGTTTGTTATTTGTCCTAATTTTATCAAACTAAAGCGTAAATTTAAATATATAAAAACGCTTTTATGTCTAAAAAATGACGCATATTCACTTTTTTGAGAAACCTCCCCCGGGGGATTTTTTCTCCTGTGGCCGAAAAATAAGAGCCTCAGGAAACCGAGGCTCTTATAAGATTTTTAAGTTTTTTCAAAAATTATTTTACTTCAGCTGGTCCGTATGGAAGTGACTCGTTGAAGTTACGTGCATTCTCAAGTGTTACTGAAGCGATAGCCTGAAGAGCTTCACGTGTGAAGAATGCCTGGTGTGATGTAAGAATGAGGTTAGGGAAGTTAAGAAGTCTAGCAACAACATCATTTGAAAGCATGTCTTCTGAATGATCTGTGTAAACGTTCTGATCTTCACCTTCGTATACATCGAGTGCTACTGCGTGGAACTTGTTAGCTCTAAGTCCATCGATAAGAGCATCTGTATCGATAAGACCACCACGTGATGTGTTTACAAGCATAACGTTATCCTTCATAAGTGAGATAGCCTCAGAATCGATAAGGTGGTGTGTACCGCCCTCGCCCATGATAAGTGGAGCGTGAAGTGAAATGAGGTCTGATCTCTGAAGAAGTTCTTCTTTTGATACGTATGTAAGAAGTCCATCTTCTTCAAGCTTCTTGTTAGGGTAAGCATCCCATCCGAGAACTGTCATTCCGTATCCCTTGCAGATGTTTGCCATGCAGACACCGATACGGCCTGTTCCCATGATACCTGCTACCTTGTTGTGAAGGTCGATACCGAGAAGTCCTGAAAGTG
The DNA here is from genome assembly GCA_036825385.1 of Lachnospiraceae bacterium. GTDB lineage: Bacteria > Bacillota > Clostridia > Lachnospirales > Lachnospiraceae > Lachnocurva. The sequence continues at coordinate 1,323 of DAISYI010000058.1, forward strand.
CGAAGTTATTATCTTTAACCTTGTTGTATGCTTTGTTGATACGACGGTTAGCAGCCTGAATGATTGTCATAGCGTGCTCTGCAACAGCGTATGGTGAGTAAGCTGGTACACGAAGTACTGTCATACCGTACTCAGCAGCAGCCTGTGCATCAACATTGTTGAAACCTGCGCATCTGAGGAGGATGAGCTTAACTCCACATTCGTGAAGCTTCTCGATTACTGAACGAGGTGCTTCATCGTTAACGAAGATACATACACCATCGAAACCGTCAGCAAGCTGAGCTGTTTCTTCTGTAAGACGTGTGCTGAAATACTTGATTTCAACATTATATGCGCCATCACCGCGATCTTTTGAAAGCTCGCTGAAGAAGATTCTATCGTAATCCTTTGTTCCAAAGAAAGCGATCTTGAGAACTTCAGCCTTCTTCTCCTTTGGAAGAACAACTTCATTGAAGACCTCTTCTACTTTCTTAAGAGCTTCTTCTTCATCTGGACCATCTGCAGAGATCTTAAGAACAGTTCCCTTTACAGCATCAAGTGAGAGAATCTGAAGAACGTTGTTCGCATTCGCAACAGTTTCATCAGTCTCAATAGTTACAGTACTTTTGAATGCTGTGCAGGCCTGTGCAATAAGTGCAGCTGGACGTGCATGAATACCAAGTGGATTTTCTACAACATGTTTAATAGTCTTCATATTATTTCCTTTCCAAATCTATATATAAATATAGTTCTGACGCAATTTGATAATATCTTAACACTAACATGTACATGTTTGCATTATTGATAATTCACCAAATATAAAATAATGAAACCCGTCGTATGTTATAATTTTACCAAAAGTATCTAAATACACCATCAAAAGAAACCAAAAACATTATAAAAAAAAGATGACTTCCGGGGAAGAAGTCATCTGGGGGAGGATTATGAAAAAGTTTTGTGTCAAATGGGGTTCATTTGATGATATAAATATAACTCTATTATGTGAACACTCTGTGTCCAAACCTTGAATATTCATTAAAAAATAGCAAAAATCTAAAATAACATATATAATTGTATCGGAGGTATTTGCTATGAGAAGAAAAAAAGACGATACTAAAGTTCTTATTTCCGACAGTGCAATATTTAAGGAAACCGATACAATTGGCAATGTTATCACATGGTTGTGCTCGCTAGTTACTCTCGCTTTAATAGTTTTAGGAATCATTACTTTTATCCATATTCTTTAATCAATCTATCGTGGGGTAAATATTATGAAGCATGATAAACTTTTCTATAAGAAGAGAATCTATGACGTAATCGAAGTATCAGATGGAAACGACCGCGCATCTACTGCTTATGATGTGATGATATTCTTCGCGGTTATCGACGGACTTCTTCCTCTTACTTCTAAAGTATCGAATTCTTACACAGTAACTCTAGACGTTGTCGCCACAACTATCTTCATAATCGACTTAATCCTGCGACATATCACATCTGACTATAAGATGGGTATTCAGAGCTGGAAAGCTTATGTCGCATTCTTCTTCCAGCCTATGAGTATCATCGACATTCTTTCTATCATTCCAATCATTGCAGTATTTAGTCCGGGAGCAGCCATGCTGAGATTGCTTAGGCTTTTTCGCATCTTCCGTATCTTCAAACTGCTCAGATATTCGCATTCTATGCGAAATGTAACGAATGTACTTCGTCGTGTTAGAAAGCCGCTCTGCGCTGTTCTCGTCATTACTGCGATTTACATCGTTTCATCTGCTATGTTTGTATTCCAGATTGAACCGAATCTGTTTGATAATTTCTTCGATGCTCTGTACTGGGCTACTATCTCGATCACGACTATCGGTTATGGAGATATCTATCCAGTTACGACGGCAGGAAGATTTGTTACTATGATTTCAGCGCTCGTCGGAGTCGCTGTAATTGCGCTGCCTAGCGGTATTATCACAGCTGCTTACATGGAAGAAATTAAGAAGAAAAAGACAAAACTCGAACTTTAGTATTGCATGTCATTTTTAAGAGGTCTATAATCAGAAATTGAAAATATAAACATCTTTTAATACAGTACGAGATACTGTAAAGGAGGGAATTATGAAAAAGAAGACGTCTAACTTGACGGCTAGAATCATGGTAGCTATGGTTCTCGGCATTGTAGCAGGAATCCTTATGATTGTTCTCAGAGAGAACCTCATCTCAAACGGAAGTGAAAGTGTTTGGAACACTATCAACAATCTTCTGTTTGCTGATATTTCAGTTGAAGGAAATGAGAAATCTATCGGTCTCTTCTACATCGTAGGTCAGCTATTCGTTAGAGCTCTTCAGCTCGTAATCATCCCTATGGTATTCACATCGATCGTACTTGCAATGGTACGTATTTCCGACTCCAAGAAACTTGGTCGCATTAGCTCCAAGACTCTTGGCTTTTTTTTGCTCACAACAGTGATCGGAATCGTACTTGCATCTGTAGTCGGTATGATGGCTTACTATAACGGAATGTTTACACAGATTAGCACTAACCTCGAGAAGGGTAACGGCACTACTGGTGCTAACCCACTCATGATCGTCGTAAATGCTATGCCAAACAATATGGCTCTCGCATTCACAAACAACGGTGGAGTTCTCGCCATCGTAATCACAGCAGTTGCTGTCGGACTTTCAATCAATGTACTCGGTGACAAGGTAACTGTTCTCAAGAAACTCTGTCAGGAAGTATCTGATGTAATCACAGTATTTTTGAACTTCATCGTAAATACATTCGGTCCAGTAGCAATCTTCTGCCTTCTCACTAGAGCTTGCGCAGCATATGGAATTGCTTACCTTAAACCAGCACTTTCATACATCATTCTCACAACATCACTTCTTTTGGTAACACTTCTCGTTGGATATCCACTATTTGTAAAACTTACAACTGGTGAAAACCCATGGATCTTCTTCAAGAAGATTTCCAAAGTAGCGCTCTTCGGTTTTTCCACATCATCAAGTGCTGCTACTCTTCCACTTAATATGAAAGTTAATACAGAAGACCTCGGTGTAAAGGAGGATGTAGCTAGTTTCGTTCTTCCACTCGGTATGACAGTTAACATGGATGGAACAGCTATCATGCAGGTTATCGCTGCTATCTTCATCGCAAGCTGTGGCGGATACAATATCACACCATCTATGCTTCTTCTAATCGGTGTACTCGCTATCGTTTCATCTGTAGGAACACCTGCTGCTCCTGGCGCTGGTGCAGTTATCCTCTTCACTATTCTTTCAGGCGTAGGCATCATAAATGAAGCTGCTCTCGTTGCATATTCACTTATCCTCGCTATCAATCGTCCAATCGAAATGCTCGTTACATCACTTAACATCGTAGGTGATAGCGCATGTGCTCTCGCAGTTGCAAAAAGTGAAGACTCTCTGGACGAAAAGGTATATAATGGTTTAGGTTCTGACGAGGGAGCTTCTGTTGGAAACAATGCTCCAATCTACAGAACAGCAAAACTTAAATAAAGGATATTTACTAATGAAACAGAAAGCATTAATTATGGACGAGAACCAGGTTCATCGTTCTATCGCCCGAATCTCTCACGAAATCATCGAGAGAAATAACGGCGCCGAGAAAGTATGTCTCCTCGGAATTAAGAGACGTGGTATTCCTATCGCGAACGAAATTGCTGAGAATATAAAGAAGTTTGAAGGAATTGATGTTCCTGTAGGACATGTCGATATCACACTTTACAGAGATGACCTCTCAGAAATCTCAGACGAGGCGAAGACTCATGACATCGAGATTCCTGTTGATCTCAAAGGCTATACCGTAGTTCTCGTAGATGACGTAATCTACACTGGTCGCACTACTCGTGCTGCTATCGAAGCTGTCTTCGACAATGGAAGGCCGAAAGCTATTCAGCTCGCAGTACTCGTAGACAGAGGACATAGAGAACTCCCACTCAGACCGGATTTCATCGGGAAGAATATCCCTACTTCTAAATCTGAAGTAGTCGGAGTTAAACTTCCAGAATATGACGACGGTGAATGCAGTGTCATCTTAAGTGACCTATAAAATTAAAAATGAGCGTTTTCAAAAGATGAAAACTTTTGAAGACGCTCGTTTTTTATACGTGCTTCTATACCAATAATATGGTATAGTTTTGTAGTGCGTATATAAAAGATTAAGTAGAAATGCTTTTTCAGATAAACATAAAGGGAGGCAATTAGTTTTGGCTGAAAATGAGAAGAAAATAATTCTTACTGGTGATCGTCCTACGGGCAAGCTCCATTTGGGACATTACGTAGGTTCTCTCAAGCGTAGAGTAGAACTTCAGAATTCTGGGGAATTCGATGCTATTAATATTTTGATTGCTGATGATCAGGCACTTACAGACAACGCTGACAACCCACAGAAGATTCGAGACAACATAATCGAGGTTGCACTCGACTATCTTTCTGTAGGTCTCGATCCTGCGAAATCAACAATTTGCGTTCAGTCAGGTATTCCTGCACTTCACGCGCTTACATTTTACTATATGAACCTCGTAACTACTGCTCGTCTTTCTAGAAATCCTACCGTAAAGGCTGAGATGCAGCAGAAAGGTTTCGATTCAGAAGGTCTTCCAGCTGGATTCTTTACTTATCCGGTTTCACAGACTGCTGATATCACTGCTTTCAAAGCTACATGCGTACCAGGTGGTGCTGATCAGGAGCCTATGATTGAGCAGGCTAGAGAAATCGTTCGTAAGTTCAATTCTACATACGGCGAAGTTCTCGTCGAGCCAAAGATTCTTCTTCCAGAATCTGAGACACATCTTCGACTTCCTGGTATCGATGGAAAGGCTAAGATGTCTAAGTCTCTCGGCAATGCGATTTACCTTTCAGATGACGCTGCTACTATCAAGAACAAGGTTATGAGCATGTACACTGACCCTACTCATTTGAATGTAGCTGACCCAGGTCATGTTGAAGGCAACATGGTATTTACTTACCTCGATGCGTTCTCACGTCAGGATCAGTTTGCTGAGTATCTTCCTGATTACTCATGTCTCGATGAGATGAAGGAACACTACCAGAAGGGCGGACTCGGTGATGTTAAGTGTAAGAAGTTCCTCATCAAGGTTCTCGAGGAAATGCTTACTCCTATCCGTGAGGAGCGTGCTAAGTGGGAAGCAAATATCCCAGAAGTTTACGACATCCTTCTTACTGGTACTAGAAATGCTGTTGAGACTACAAATGAAACTCTCGAGCAGTGTAGAGAAGCTATGAAGATTAACTACTTCAGCGACAAATCAATTATCGCTGATTGGGAAAAGTGGATCGCAAAATAAAAACAATCCGGATTTTGATAATGAAAAAATCAAAATCCGGATTTTATTTTATGCTTTTTCCAGAAAAAGCTTCTAAATTAAAAAAACTTTTTACAATTCGGAAAAACCGTTTATAATAAAACCATAAGGTTAGAAAGGACGGAACATGAAATATATCAGACCAGAAAAATTAGAAGTCGGAATGATTCTAGCATCTTCTGTTTATGATGAAAATGGTATCTGCTTGCTAGCTGCGAACAAGAAGCTGAACTCCGATTTGATTGCAAGACTGCAGGAACAGAATCGCGGTCTCTATATCTATGACGAATTTTCTAAATTTGAAGAATTTCATGAGATTCTCGATGATGAAACCAGAACTAAGATTATGAGTTCTGTAGAAAACCTCGATATCGACAAGGTTATCTACTTCTCTCACGAACTCGTTGAGGCTTTGATGCTCGACGACAATATGCTTATGGACACTGGTGCCATCAGAGAGTACGACCAGAATACTTTCGAGCATTCGCTGAACGTCGCTATGCTCGCTACTAATACAGCTATCGGAATGGGACTTCCGAACGAAACTCTCGAGCATGTCGCTCAGGCTGCTCTTCTACACGATATCGGAAAGCTTCAGATTCCGCTTGAAATCCTGAATAAACCTGCTGATCTGACACCGGAAGAACTTGAAATCGTTAAAACTCATCCGCAGTCCGGATATGATCTCCTTTACAATGACAATAGAATTCATCCTGAGGTTCGCTCTGCTATTCTCTGTCACCATGAGAATTACAATGGAACTGGTTATCCTAACCATTTCTCCGGAAACAATATTCCGCTCATCGCGCGTATCATCAGAATCGCTGATACTTACGATGCCATGTATAATAAGAGAAGCTATAAGAATCCGCTTCCAGCTTCTGAGGTTATGGAGTATCTAATGGGTCAGAATGGTACACTATTCGATCTTTCGATTATGCAGGTGTTCCTTCAGTACATCGTGCTCTATCCTGTCGGAACTGATGTTATGCTTTCAACCAATGAAGAAGCTCGTGTTATCAAGAACCGCGCGAAGGCAGTCAACCGACCTGTTGTTATGACACTCGAGGATAAGAAGACATATGATTTGGCGAAAGACGCTGATTGCTTCTCAATCACAGTAGTTGATACGGAAGATATGGATAGCGATTATGAAATTGAGCGTGAGGAACGCAGAAATAAGAAGAAAGAGGAACACGAGAAGTTCATTTCTGAAATGAGTTAATAAAAACAAGCGTGTAATTTTCAATATAAACGAAAATCACACGCTTGTTTTTTTATATACGCTGCCTCGAGAAATGTACTTATCCTCTAAAATAATCCCTAGCAACCTTTACCACTGCCATATCATGCTTTCCTGTGAGCCATGAACCATAGATATCCCATGTGAGGCCATCGTTATCGAACGGAATGAAGCGAAGTCCATTCTCTTCGACAGATGGGAATTTCGGCGTAAATGCCGCGCCGAGTTTCTGCATACAGAACCTCCCCAGCGTCTGTCCATCTGCCGCTACGAGGCGTATATTAGGCTCAAATCCTTCCGCAAGACATATGTCGCGGAGTTCCTGGTATATCCTAAACTTTTCGTTCATAGACACCAGTGGAAGCCCTCTAAGCATATCTACAGAAATGCTTTCCATATCCCAAAAAGGATGTCCCTCAAATACGAGCAATCCGAGCGGAAGTCTGAGGAGTACATCCTGCTCTATTCTCCTATCATCAATCTTTCCAACCGAAAGCGCGAAGTCGATTTCAGAAGAAATCAGTTTATCTGGAAGCTCAGTATTCTCGTACTCAAAAAGCTTCACATCTACATTATCATTCTCACGAATGATTCCCATTATTTTATCCATGGAAAAAGCTTTCGAAACACCATTGGCCCAAGCCACGCGAAGTGTTTGCACTGAACTATCGAGTTCAGAAATCTGGT
>DAISYI010000058.1:8574-9809 GCA_036825385.1 Lachnospiraceae bacterium
CGCGAAGGACGTTCATACTATCTGTAAATTCTTTCGACCATTTATAGAAGAGAACTCCCGATTTAGTTGGTACTAGTCCATTCTTCGTTCTTTCAAAAAAGGTAGTATTGAACTCGCCCTCCATAGTACGGATGATTTTTCCCAACCCCTGTGGAGAAATAAAGAGCCTTCTAGCTGCTTCACGTATACTCTTTTCTTCAAATACTGCGTTAAAATAGTGAAATCCTCGAATGTCCATAGTTTACCCTTTCTAAACGAAAGTTTGCTGTGCAAAACCTATTGAATTATAGCACAAATCTTTTTGAACGCAAAAATGTGGTCGGCGTTTGAGGGGGAGCCGACCACACTTTCTAAAATAAGTGGAATAAACTGATTTAGATATGATTTGCTACTTCGAATGCATCCCAAATAGCATACATGATGTTTGAAACCTTCTTAGCATCACCGAGCTGGTAGATATCTTCTACATCATACTTGAGTGCTTCGTAGAGGCTGTTCTCACTTCTGTATCCTACACAGAGAACTACAGAATCAGCAGGAATTTCCTTTACGCCATCTGCAAGTTCAGCCTTAAGGTTTTCTCCGTCGTATCCTGTTACTTTTGCATTTACGACTACATCGATATCGTTGAATGGAATTAGCTTCTCGAGCATTTCCTTGTTTGCTGAGCAAAGAGGTCCGTTTACTGCGAGAATCTTGTCCAGTGCTTCTACGAGTGTTACTTTCTTGCCCTTCTGAGCGAGGTCAAGTGCAAGCTCACAACCTACGAGACCAGCACCAACCACGACTACGTTATCACCTGTCTGCTTCTGTCCTAGGAGAACCTGCTCTGCAGAATATACCTTCTCGTCATTTCCAAGTGAGAACATCTTAGGTCTAGATCCAGTAGCGATAATTACGCTATCGAATCCACCCTTCTTTACGTCGTCTTCTTCTACTCTAGTGTTGTAGTGAACTGTTACGCCAAGTCTCTTAAGCTCGTCTGTATACCACTGAGCAAGTGCGATATCGTCTTCTTTGAAGTCAGGTGCTCCACCTGGAATGAGGTTACCGCCGAGTCTATCTGTTGCTTCGAAGAGAACTGGTTCATGACCTCTCTCAGCGAGTACTCTAGCTGCTTCACAACCAGCAGGACCACCACCGACGATCATTACCTTCTTCTTCTTTGCTACAGGATTAAGCTTGTTTGTACGTTCCTTACCAGCCTGTGGGTTAACTGCACAGTTGATAAGCGA
>DAISYI010000059.1:0-7542 GCA_036825385.1 Lachnospiraceae bacterium
GATTTAAAGGCAATACGTGATTATATAGAATCTGATAGTGAGAATACAAAGTATAAATTACTATTACCTGGATTTGATGATAAATTTCCTTTTCTTACAGGAATGTTAATAAACAAAGATACATATGCAAGTCGAGTTGATTTCCCTTTACAGATAACAAATGGAGTGGGAATAGATATTTCAATTTTAGTTGAACTGGGAGATACAGAAGAGGATGCAATAAAAAATAGAGATTTAGATTTTGAATTTGCAAATAGTTTTAGAGCTTCATTGGAAAGTGGAAGAAGTAACTATAGTTTTGAAGATATCTTTGAGCGAACAACTCTAGGGGGAGGTAATCATAAATATGTGGGATGCATGTGGGGAAACACATATAAATGTATTTATGAGTCAAAATGGTTTGAAGAAACTTGTATAGTAGAATTTGAGGGAAAAAGCTTTAAAGCACCTATTGGTATACATGAATATCTTACACTTTTATATAATGATTATATGAAACTTCCACCGGTTGAAGATAGAAATCATATGAATCATGTATGGAAGAATTATTGGGTGAAGTAGAGTTACTGTAAATATATTGCTAAAAATCAAGAGGAAACTATATGAAGGCTTTGATTTTAAACTCTGGAATGGGCAGCAGAATGGGTGTTTTGGCTTCAGAACATCCTAAATGTATGACTGAGGTCGCACCGAATGAAACGATTCTAGGAAGACAGCTTAATCAGTTATTAGAATATGGAATTACAGATGTCGTTATTACTACAGGTAAGTTTGACGAGGTCTTGGTCTCTTATGTTGAAAACTTGGATTTGCAGATGAATATCAAGTTTGTAAAGAATTCAAAGTATGATTCTACTAATTATATTTATAGTATTTACTGCGCAAGAGATCTTATGGATGATGATATCGTGCTTATGCATGGAGATTTGGTTTTTGAAAACCAGGTTCTTGAGAAAGTATTGGCTTCAAGTGAGTCAGTTATGACTGTATCATCTACAAAGCCTCTTCCGGAAAAAGACTTTAAAGCTATAATAGAATGCGGAAAGATTAAAGCAATTGGCGTAAATTGTTTTGATGATGCACTTTCAGCACAGCCTTTGTATAAATTTAATAGAACTGATTTTAAGATTTGGTTAGATGAGATAATTAGGTTCTGTGAAAGTGGAAATACGAATGTTTATGCAGAAAATGCTTTTAATGAACTAAATGGGAAAGTAGAGTTATATCCGCTTGATTGTGAAGACATGCTGTGCAGTGAGATAGATAATCCAGAAGATTTAGAGACTGTTTCTGAAGAATTAAAGAAAGTGAAGTCTAGAACTGTTTTTATGTCTTTTTCAGCAGATGTGCTTCATGGTGGACATGTGTCAATTATAAATAAGGCTGCTAGACTAGGAAAACTTACAATAGGAGTACTGACAGATGAAGCGGTAGCATCTTATAAGAGATTTCCATTGATTCCAGCAACAGAAAGAAAACTGCTTTTTTCAAATCTAAAAGGTGTAAGTAAAGTGGTTTTTCAGAATGAACTTTCGTATAAGAACATCTTGGAAGAATTGAAGCCTGATTATGTAGTTCATGGAACGGACTGGAGAGAAGGCGTTCAGGCACCTGTCCGAGATGAAGTAATAAAGATTTTAGAATCGTATGGCGGTAAACTCGTAGAGTACGAGTATTCAGATGAACCTAAATATCGCGAGATTGAAAAAAATGCGAGAAAGGAACTTTCGCTTCCGGATAGAAGACGAGGCAGACTTAAGAAGACGCTTGAGATGAAAGGCTTCTTAAACGCTATTGAAGCTCACAGTGGAATCACAGGACTTATTGCAGAAAAAACTGTAGTCTATCACGATGGAGAGGGACATCAGTTTGACGCAATGTGGTTGAGCTCACTCTGTGATTCGACAGCAAAAGGAAAGCCGGATATCGAACTTGTAGATTTATCGAGTCGACTTAGAACCGTTGAAGATATTATGGAGGTTACGACAAAACCTATTATCTTTGATGGAGATACGGGCGGACAGATAGAACACTTCGTTTATACAGTAAGAACTTTGGAGCGTGTCGGTGTTTCTATGGTGATTATTGAGGATAAGACGGGGCTTAAGAAGAATAGTCTATTTGGAACAGAAGTAAAACAGACACAGGATACAGTTGAGAATTTCTGCGCTAAGATTTCTGCGGGTAAGAAGGCACAGAAATCAGATGATTTTATGATCTGTGCAAGAATTGAAAGTTTGATTCTCGAGCAAGGAATGGATGATGCTCTTAAAAGAGCAAAAGCATATGTGGAAGCAGGTGCAGATGCTATTATGATTCATTCTAGACGAAAAGAACCTGATGAAATTTTTGAATTCATTCGTCTCTTTAGAGAAGAGAACAAGGAGACACCGATAGTATTAGTTCCTACATCGTTTAATTCTGTTACAGAGGAAGAGTTTAAAGACAGAGGGGCGAATATTATTATTTATGCAAACCAGCTGACGAGAACAGGTTTCCCAGCTATGAAGGCAGCAGCTATTTCTATTCTTGAACATCATAGAGCAAAAGAATGTGATGTGAACTGTATGAGTATAAAAGATATCATTACATTAATTCCGGAGGAATAGGCATGGAACAGTGGCTAGTTGAAGAGGAAGATTGTCATTTGTTTTTAGATGAATGGCTTCGTGACAAAAAGGCAATGGTGGTCTGCAGTAAATCAGTTTCACGATATAAGGATTACTATGACGTGTTACAAAAGTTTGACGTCGTATACTTTCAAGACTTTGAGCCTAATCCGAGCTACGAATCAACAATAAAAGGTAGAGAAGTTTTTTTGGAGAATCACTGTGATGCAATGGTTGCTATCGGTGGTGGTTCGGCCATAGATGTAGCTAAGTGTATAAGACTTTTTGCTAAAAAGGATGGGGATTTTCTTGATGGGAATTACGAGAAAAATGAGATTCCTTTTGTAGTAGTTCCTACCACAGCAGGGACTGGTTCGGAAGGGACTCGCTTTGCTGTGATATATAAAGGGAGAGAGAAGCTATCGGTGAATAGTGAATATTCGATGCCTGAGTATATAATCTATGACCCTAAGCTTTTAGAATCTCTATCGGATTATCAGAGAAAATCTACTATGCTTGATATGCTTTCGCATGCATTAGAGTCTTTGTGGTCTGTAAATAGTACAGAGGAAAGCAGAGATTATGTTGATTTAGTATTGGACTTATTTTTAAAGTACAAAGAAGAATATCTCAGTAATACATTTGAGGGCAATAAGCAGATGCAGTATATATCATATATTGCAGGACGAGCAATTAATCTGACAGAGACTACGGCAGGCCATGCTATGTGCTATCAACTCACGAAGAAGTATGGAGTGGCTCATGGACACGCGGCAATGCTTGTAAATCGAGTGCTACTTCCTTTTATGATTGCGCACATAAATAAGTGTTGTGATCCAAGAGGCGAAATATATTTGGATGCGGTGTTTAGATATATAAAGGATAAGTTCAAGTTAAAGGATATGTCTGAAACATCGAATTTTTTGGCTAAGCTGTTTAAAGAATTAGAGCTTGAAGTTCCGGTTGCTACTATAGATGAGATTGATGAATTGGTTTCGAACGTGAATATGGATAGATTAAAGAATACTCCAATTCAGCTTACGCAGGAAGACATAAGAAGTATGTATAAAAGAATTTTGAGGGTTAAATAATTATGGAAGCAAAAGAGTTTTTTAATATACTAAATTCAAAGTTTTATACAGGTGTTCCAGATTCTCTTTTGCGCCCTATGTGCGATTGCATTATGGACGAATATGAATTAGATCCTAAGCATCACATAATAGCTGCCAATGAAGGAAATGCGGTAGCGCTTGCTGCAGGATATTATCTTTCTACGGGAAAGACGGCTGTATGCTATATGCAGAATTCAGGAGAGGGAAATGCTGTTAATCCAATAGCATCTCTTCTTAATGATAAAGTTTATGGTATTCCTGTAATCTTTATAATCGGTTGGCGTGGAGAATCAGGCGTACATGATGAACCTCAGCATGCATTCCAGGGTGAAATCACTACTAAACTTTTAGATGTGATGGATATACCTTATTTCATAATTGGTAAAGAGACAGAAGAAAACGAGGTTTGTAGGGCAATGGATGAATTTCGTGGTCTTTTGTCAGAAGGTAAGCAGGTTGCTTTTGTTGTGAAAAAGGGTGCACTTTCAAATCCTAACAAAAGAAGTTATACAAATAATAACGAAATGACTCGAGAAGAGGCAATCGAGTGTATTGCTAAATATTCGGGTGCAGATTCAATTGTTTCAACAACTGGAAAGGCATCGAGAGAACTATTTGAAATCAGAGAGAAGAATGAAGAGACACATGGAAAGGACTTCCTGACAGTTGGATCTATGGGGCACGCATCTTCGATTGCACTTTCTATTGCTTTACAGAAGCCAGATAAACGAATTTGGTGTATAGATGGCGATGGCGCAGCTATTATGCATATGGGAGCTATGGCTGTAATCGGAGAATGCAATCCGAATAACTTGATTCATATAGTTATAAACAACGCTGCACATGAATCTGTAGGAGGGCTTCCTACAGCAGGTGGAAGAATTAACCTTTGTGAGATTGCAAAAGCAAGTGGATATGACAAAGCTTTTTCAGTTAATACACGAGAAGAATTGGAGAAGGTTCTTAAGGGTGTAAAGGAAACGAATGAGCTTATATTTATCGAAGTGAAAGCAAAGATTGGTTCGCGTGCTGATCTTGGAAGACCGACTACAAGTGCAAAAGAGAATAAGGAAGCGTTTATGTTCTATTTAAATGATTGGGACTCATCCAATTATTTCGGGATGGAAAATCAGTGAAAAACGATTACAAAGCTACTTACGTAACAAAGCTATTCTTTACAAAAGAGGAGTTTTTTGATAAAGTAATAGTACAAATAAAAGGTATTTGAGGTGGTAAATTTCGTTGCAACCACACACCTTATGGGTCAAAAGAGATGCTACAGAGGCGACGGTAGCCAAATACCTTAAATACGTGAGGGCTTCGAGAAATCGAAGCCCTTTTTTATTAAGAAAAGGGAGTATTATGAGCGATTTAAATGCATCAATGTGGGAAGAGTTACATAAAGAGATTCGTCATCAGCCGAAGTATCCGGTAGAGGATGTAATTCGTTTTGTGAAAGTGAATTTCAAAAACGGAGGAAAGATACTGGATGATGGCTGTGGAGCAGGAAGACATGTAAAGTTTCTGGCTGATGAAGGATACACTCCGTTTGGTATCGATATAAGTGAGCATGGAGTAGAGTGTACGAAGCTTAGACTCAAGGATGCAGGATATGATTTCGACGAGAACATTCTACAGGCTTCATGCGATGAGCTTCCTTTTGAAGATGGCATCTTTGATGCAGTTATTTCATATGGGGTATTTTATTACCTTCACGATAAAGAGATTCGTAAATCAATAGATGAAATGTATCGTGTATTGAAGAATGGCGGAAGAGCGCTTGTTAATGTAAGAAGTATGGAGGATTATAGATTTAATCCGGCTACAATAAGTGAAAGTGATCCACATGAATGTGTGATAGATGAACGTCATGAGGATAGAAGTGCCTTTAAAGAGAATGGAATGCACATGCATTTCTTTGATAGAGGTGAACTAAAAACGCTTTTTCAGGAATTCAGTGAAGTAAAGATTAATTCGATTAAAATATATCACGGAGAGGATACATATGCGGATGTAGACTTCCTGATTGAGTGCGTAAAGTAAGGGGCGGACGATGGTTTTCATTCGAACAGATTCAAATGAGAGAATAGCGACAGGTCATATGATGAGGTGCCTCACTATTGCTAAAGAACTTAGGACTTTGGGAGAAACGGTTACCTTTTTGGTTTCTGATTGTGAATCTGAGAAACTGCTTTTGGGTGAGGATTTTAATTATGAAGTTCTCGATACTAAGTGGGATGATTTGAATACAGATGATGAAATCTCGAAGATGAAGGCAATTCTGGAGGAGGCGATTAATCCAGTTCTTTTTGTAGATTCGTATTTTGCTTCAAATGAATATTATGTTGCGCTTAAGCCCTATGCGAAGATTGCGTGTTTCGATGATTTTTTTGATGAAAAATATGATGTGGACCTTCTTATAAACTATTCGATTTTTCATGATATGTATGATTACGAGTCGAGATATGCAGCTTCTGAAACTAAATGTTTGATTGGTACAGAGTATGTTCCTCTAAGAAGACAGTTTATAGAGGAGAAGAAGACGCGTATATTTGGTAAGGACTTACTAAATGTTCTTGTGATGTGTGGCGGCGGAGATATAAATAATGTTCTCGCGGGGTTATGTGAATATGGAATTCGTGAAGGCTTGATTTCGGACGAGGCCGTAAGCTTGCAGAATGCATTTCATATTATAGTGGGAGCATATAATCCTAATATTGAAAGGCTTAGAGAGTTAGCGTCTAAATATCCTCAAATAAAACTCTATGAGAATGTTTCGAATATAGCTTCTATGATGGCGGAATGTGATGTATTAGTATCAGCAGCAAGTACTGTTCTTTATGAGGCCTGTGCAATGGGAATACCTACTGTATTCTTTTGCATGGCAGATGATCAGGTAAATGATGCGAAATACTTTGTGAGGGATGCTTCATTTCTATATGCTGGAGATGTCAGAATTAATAAGAGCAAGTGTTTTGGTAATACTTTTTCCACGATAAGAGATTTAAAGGAGAATCCGGATCTTTTAAAGATGATTAGTAAGAAGTCTAGAGCGCTGGTAGATGGACTAGGTGCAAAGAAGATAGCAGAGGAGATTATTAATCTATGAATGCTAGATATGAAATCGGTAGTTTTTTTGAAAAAGAGGATTTGATAGAGTCTTTCTTCGGCGGAGATGCGAAGGAGAGTTTCTATGACTGGCTTATAGATAAAGGCGATTATCATTTTTTTGAATCGGGAAGATCTGCTATTTCGGCTGTGATTAGCGATATTGAGAAGAAGACAGATAATAAGGTTTGCTTGATCCCTGCATACACGTGTGATACGGTTGTAATTCCATTTTCTTTAAAGGGCTGGGAGGTTTATTTCTATCAGCTAAATGAGAATTTGGAACCGATGGAGGATGAGCTTTCAGAATTAATCAGGGAACATAATCCTAGTGTGATATTCACTATTCTTTATTATGGAAATGATTCGATAGAAAAGTTGCGTTCGTTTTTGAAGAAGTGGGAAGAGGATGAGAAACATTTCTGTATAGAGGATTTGACTCAGGCGATTTTTTATTTAGAGGAGTTGAAATCTGGTAAAGTTTTGAAGATGAAGTATCAGACTGCTAGTCTCAGGAAGTGGCTTCCTGTATCAGATGGAGGAATGTCGACTTTATATGTAGAACCTGAGTATACGAAGAAGGATGAACCTAAGTATAGTGAGCCTCAGAATAAAGCGCAGGAATTGAAGAAGCGATATCTTTTGGGCGAGAATGTTTCAAAGGAGGAGCTTCTTTCGTATCATAGAATTGCTGAGAGCGCGCTGGATGAAAG
>DAISYI010000059.1:7552-9787 GCA_036825385.1 Lachnospiraceae bacterium
GATATGAGATTCTTCCTATTGATCCTGTGTCATATCAGGCACTTAGACTGATAGATTGGAAGAAGATATATCATAGACGTCATGAGAATGCTGTTTTTTTGAAGGGTAGATTAGATGCTTTTTCAGAAATAGATTTGTTTATAGATTTTGATGAGGCAGCAGCGCCGCTGTATGTTCCGATAATTGTTGAGGACAGGGAGGCGATTCAAGGGTTTATGAGAGAGCGTGGTGTGTTCCTTCCTGTCTTGTGGCCTGTTCCTGAGGATGTGGGTGAAAATTTGAGTCCTTTTTTGAAGAGGGTATATGAGAATATGCTTGCGATTCCGTGTGACCACAGGTATTCGATAGAAGATATGGAGCATATTGTGCGTCTGTTTGAAGAGTTTTATTCTGAGGGGCTAGATGTCTGAACCTTACACGTTTCTTTAAGAAATAATTCACAGTAAAAACGCAAATTACATGCTATAATATGTGTACCTGAAATGAACGATTTCACCTATGCAATTTGAACCTACATTTACTTTAAACGGGATTCCTACATTGCATGTTGGATGTCAGGCCTCAAGTCGTGGAAGGCAGAAGATATGTTGCGGTAACCCACCTAGCAACCGCTAGGAGTCAAACGCATAGGCACGTCATTTCGGGATATTTAGATTAGTTTATCCCCATCCGAAAGGATGGGGATTTTTTATGTTGTTTTGAACTCTGGGGAGAATAATCTTTATTTGTAAGAAACTGAGGTGGAAACTTCTGGTTTCCGTTAAGAAAAGTATATTTTTCTTGAATAAAGGGTTAAGAAATTATAAACTTCTTCCGATAAACATTAACGTGAGCTTTCTAGGATAGCCATGGAATTTTTTGAAGGCTCACGTAACTAGTTTTTTTAGCAACAGGGCTACAAAGGATTGTAGTCTTGGTACAATCAAGGAGGAAACAAAAATGGCAATGGTAGTACAGCACAATATGCAGGCGATGAACTCAAATCGTATGCTTGGTTCAACAACAACTGCACAGGCAAAATCAACTGAGAAGCTTTCTTCAGGATTTAAGATCAACAGAGCAGCAGACGATGCAGCTGGTCTTACAATTTCTGAAAAGATGAGAAAGCAGATCAGAGGTCTTGATAGAGCTTCTACAAACGCTCAGGATGGTATATCTGCAGTACAGACAGCTGAAGGTGCTCTTACAGAAGTACACTCAATGCTCCAGAGAATGAATGAACTTGCAGTTCAGGCATCAAACGGAACAAACTCTAAGTCTGACAGAGATGCAATCCAGGCTGAGATCGAGCAGCTTACAACAGAAGTTGATCGTGTTGCTGAGACAACAAAGTTCAATGAGACATACCTTCTTAAAGGTGATGACAAGGTAGCTCAGAAGACAATCAACCTTGCAGCTCATGACGCAGGTCTCAAGGGCACACTTGTTGATAATGGTGACGGTACAGCTACATTTACAATGGACAAGCTTGAAGCAGCTGATTCTGTAACAATTGGTGGTAACAACTACACAATCGGTGCAGATAAAGATGATGCTAAGAACCTTGCAGTAAAGGGACTTGGCAAAGCTTCTGGCGCTGACTTCGCAGCTGGTGACAAGATCAAAGTAAACAATGTTGAGTACACTTATGATGCTACTGGCTCAAAGTGGAAATCAGCAGGAGATGATACTGGTAAAGCTACTGATGACATCCTTAAAGCAGGTGCTAACGTAGAAGCTGGTACAAAGAAGTTCCATGTAATTGATGAGTCAAACGGCGTTGATAAGAACGATGCTACTGTAATCACAGCTGAGAAGGCCTATGAACTTGCAGCTGCAGAGCTTAAGACAGCAAACGCTATCGGTGATACAGAAGGAACAGCAGCTGTTACTAACACAGATAACAAGTTCAATATCACAACAGGTTCTGCTAAGGTTGCATCAGCACTTTCATTCAACCTTCATGTTGGATCAGACGCTGATATGACAAACAAGATTAACGTAAACGTTGAATCAATGACAGCTGATTACCTTGGAATCAAGGGACTTAACGTATCTGATGATACAGGAAACGCTGCAACATATGCAGTAGATGCTATCGCTGATGCGGTTTCAAAGGTATCTGCACAGAGATCAGCTCTCGGTGCTATCCAGAACCGTCTCGAGCATACAATCGCTAACCTTGACAACATTTCAGAGAATACTACAGCTGCTGAATCACGTATCCGTGATACAGATATGGCATCTGAAATGGTA
>DAISYI010000060.1:0-2816 GCA_036825385.1 Lachnospiraceae bacterium
GGCTGTAATCAGTTACTTTAACATTTACACCGAAGTTTGAAAGAATCATTTCAAGTTTATCTGCAGTCTTCTTAAGCGTGAGTTCAGAATTATTCGCTCCACCATTCTTATTCTGAGTAAGGATAGATGTAGGTGGGAATACATATTCTTTCTTTGCTGGTGGTTCCTCTACAGGTGTAACCGGAACTACAGGTGTAGAATCAGCCGTTTTCTCCCTTGCTTCAACAGGTGATTTTGAAATAGAAGCTTTATTTTTTCTATCCGAGTAAAGATCATACTCAGATGAGTGACCGTCTTTAAAGCTATCTGTGAATGTCTCTTCAGGATCAAATGCTGGTACAGAAGCAGCTACAGGAGTAGCAACAGGTGTAGCGACCTCTGGTCCTTTTGTCTCAACTTCAAATGTAGATACTTTAAGTGTATCGTCTGCTGCTTTTTCCTCTGGTTCTGTTCCCCACAAATCTTCCCAAGATGGCTTCTTATATGGTTCTGAAGACATTCTTGTGTCGGTGAATGAATCACTCTGAAGAGAAGTTGTATTAACCTGAATATTTGGTTCAGTCGCCATAGATGCAACGATTTTCTCATCTTCTATAGATTCGCTCTTGAAGAAATCGTCGAGATCTTCCGGACGAATCTCATTCATATCATCAGATTTGAAATCAGGTTTTGGAATTGAAACAGGTGCAATCTCAGTGTTAAATGACATTCCTGTTACAGTACGTTCGCGTCGTGGAAGGTTTGGATCCATATCGAGCGTCGGCTCTTCTGAAACGAACTTTCTACCTGGTTTGATATTTGAGTTAGCTCGGCTCATACGTTTAGGAGGCTCTGATTTAATTTTTAGCTGATTCTTCTCAGCTCGTCTCTGCTCTCTTTCAAGCATCTTCTGCTTTCTATATTCGAGATTATCTCTCTGAGCAGCTTTGTAAGCTTCATCATTTTCGAGTTCTTCTCGAAGCGCCTCTCTATCAGCTTTGGCTTGCTTCAAATATTCAATTGGTGAGAATCCAAAAGCAAAGATTGAAATAAGAGCCATCGCAATAAGTACGATAATAAAGGCTGGAACAATATCAAATAATGAAACAAGCAAATCAGCAAGACAGCCACCGAAGAATCCGCCACCAGAAGGCTGTGATTCCAAATAACCATTCTTAAAGGCCATAACCGGTCCAACAGTCTTAGAGCCATTTGTAATCAGCTCAATCAACGTAGAAACCATGAAATATAACACGACAAAAAGGACAATCCTACTTTGGATGTCCTTTTCATTTCTCTTTATGAAGAATAAGATAGTAAGACTTATAAGGAAAATTGGGAATACATAATTAATGATTCCGAATAAACCAAATAGAACTCTAGAAATAAAGTCGCCAACTGTTCCAGCTGCTCCAATATTTCCCATAAAGGTGAGCACTGCAAAAACAAATACCAACGCAGAAACTACATAGATTCTAAGTTCTGCTCTTTTGGCATCTGCTGTTCTTGCGGCACTCTTTGAAGAAGAAGCAGTTTTTGCGCTGCTTCTTCTAGTAGATGTCTTTGATGAAGTCTTTTTCGTGTTTTTTCTCTTTGTATTAGTTGCCATTAATCCTTTAGCCTATCAAATAGTGATATAGTTCCTCATATGACGCTTTCTGATGGTTCCAGGAATAATCTTTCTGCATTCCGCGATCGACCATTCTGTTCCATTCAGCTTTTTTATCAAAGAAGATGTGCTTTGAATAATTAACCGTATTCAGAAGCTCATCGCCATTGTAATTTCTAAACGAGAATCCGTCTCCGGTATGCTCATATTCATTATATGGTACTACTGTATCTTTTAGACCTCCGGTTTCACGAACAATAGGAACTGTTCCATATCTAAATGAAATCAACTGTGTCAAACCACAAGGTTCAAATCTAGAAGGCATCAAAAATGCATCTGCAGCGGCATATAGTTTATGAGCAAGCTGTTCTGAATAGCAAATATTAGCAGAAATACGACCAGGATATTTCCATGCAAAATGTCTAAACATGTTCTCATATCTACTTTCACCTGTACCGATGATTACAAGCTGAGTAAACTCATCAGCAATACCTTCGATACAGTAATCTACGAGATCTATACCCTTCTGATCAGTAAGTCTAGAAATCAAACCGATCATGTATTTACGCTTATCTACCGTAAGACCTAACTCTTTCTGGAGCTGTTCCTTATTCATCTTCTTGTTTCGTCTGAAATTAGAAACATCAAAGTTTTTATATATGCTTTTGTCAGTTGCAGGATCGTACATAGAATTATCAATACCGTTTACGATACCCTGCATATCGAAATGTCTAGCACGAAGAAGACCATCTAAACCCTCTCCATAGTAGGCGCTCTGAATTTCATCAGCATAAGACTTAGAAACGGTTGTAATATAATCAGCATAAACCAAACCGCCCTTAAGCATATTACCAGCCTTGTTATACTCAAGTTTATCTGGAGAGAATAACTCGCGAGGAAGTCCTGAAAATCCCTGAAGCGTCTTTACGTCCCAAATACCTTGAAACTTCAGATTATGAATAGTCATAATCGTCTTCATGCCCCAGAAGAACGGATTACCCTGAAATTCATTCTTCAAATATACAGGGATGAGACCTGTCTGCCAATCATGACAATGAATGAGTTCAGGCTGGAAGCCTATAACTGGAAGCATAGAAAGAACAGCCTTATCAAAGAATGTAAATCTTTCCATGTCCCACTTTGTCTCTGAATAAGGATAGAAACATTCGAAATAGTGAAGATTATCAATGAAATAATATGTAATTCCCTGATAGACGTACTCAAATAC
>DAISYI010000060.1:2826-7232 GCA_036825385.1 Lachnospiraceae bacterium
ACCGACGTACTGACGACCGATAAGTGGTCCTAAGTCCATCTGGAAATCACATCGATATTTGAATTCATTGCGAAATTCCGGTGGTATACAGGTGTAATTAGGTAAAACTACTCTAATATCCCATACCTCTGGATTGAATTCCTTTGGCAAAGCGCCAACTACATCAGCTAAACCGCCAGTTTTTACAAAAGGAACACACTCGCTAGCAGCAAAAAGAATTTTTTTCACCGCGACCTCCCCCTATTCCGAACCGAAAGTCAAAATAATTTACTCTTACTCTTCTTCTTCCCAGTTATGATATACGTTCTGAACATCATCGTCCTCATCAAGGAGATCAAGAATACGACGAAGATTCTTTACGTCTTCTTCATTAGTAACAGAAACATAATTCTGTGGAATTAATGATACTTCAGCTTCTGCCATCTTAATTCCTTCATTCTCAAGCTTTTCTCTAACTGCTGAGAAATCGGCAGGAGTTGTAAGAACTTCAAATCCCTCATCTGATTCTGAGAAATCTTCAGCACCAGCATCGAGAGCAAGCATCATAAGCTCATCTGCATCCATATCGCAATCTTCTTTAGAGATAAGGATCTGTCCTTTCTCATCGAACATGAATGATACACATCCCTGAGTACCGATGTTTCCTTTACCTTTTGTGAAAGCAGAACGAACATTAGCAGCTGTTCTGTTCTTATTATCTGTAAGAGTCTGAACGATGATGGCTGTTCCTGCTGGACCATATCCTTCATATGTGTTCTGCTCATAGTTTACTGAGTTTGCATCACCAGCAGCCTTCTTGATACCACGATCAATTGTATCATTTGGCATGTTTGAAGCCTTAGCCTTTGCGATTACATCACGAAGCTTGCTATTGTTTGCTGGGTCTGGACCACCCTCTTTAACTGCTACAGCGATTTCTCTACCGATGATTGTAAAGATCTTACCCTTAGCAGCATCGTTCTTTTCCTTTTTATGTTTAATGTTTGAAAATTTTGAATGTCCTGACATTACTAAAAATCCTTTCTTTATTTCCTTAGCTATAAAATTCTAGCATTTTTTACCTTTTTCATCAATGTTTTAGAAGAGATATACGCACTTCTTGAACGACTCTATTCTGAACGTCCATTACGTGAAATTCATATCCATTATCTACAACCTTGAAATTAGAATGTTCTTTAGGAATCTGACCAATCAAATTGATAATATAGCCATTCAAGGTTTCGATATCCGGGAACTGAACTTTGATTCCCAATGTCTCTTCTACATCATCTATAGGAGTCTTTCCTTCCATACGATATGAGCCTGGCTTCAGCTTAACAACCAGTGCTTCCTCATTATCATGCTCGTCCTGAATATTTCCTACGATTTCCTCAAGGATATTCTCCATAGTAACGATACCACTAGTCTGACCGTACTCATCGACAACGATTGCCATATGAGTCTTGTCGAGTTTCATTGTCGTAAAAAGCGTATATACACCATGTGTCTCAGGCACAGACTCTGCCGGTCTAATTACACCTGCTAAATCTCTTATCTTCTTTGATAAGCTTTCTTTCGATCTAGCAAATTTTAAAATATCTTTAATATGTACGATTCCAATGATGTTATCGATTGAACCGATATATACAGGAAATCTAGAATAGCTTCCCTCGATAAACATATCAATTACATCTGAAAGCAAAGCATTTCCGTCGATGCCAACGATATCCGATCTATGAACCATGATATCTTTAACGCTCTTTGCATCTAAATCAAAGATATTCTTTACCATGATTGCTTCGGTATTCTTAAGCGCACCAGAATCACGACCAGCATCGACCATATCGAGGATTTCTTTTTCAGTAGCTTCCTCAATTGAAATCTCTGAATTATTTAGTTTCGAAATTAGTTTTTGTATGGGGTTCAATATTTTATCTCCCTAATTAAAACTTTCTGTACTAGATACCTTTATTCCATTCTTGAAGTACACATGTGGAATACGTCTGTTTCCAAGTCCGCAGGAAAGTTCATAATTGAATCGTCCACTTAAGTTTCCAAGTTCTTCCATAGTGATTTTTTCATTATCAAACTTACCAATCAGAACTACTTCATCTCCTACTTTAACAGAATCAATTGCTGTGACGTCAACCATCATCTGATCCATACAGATTCTTCCGAGTATAGGAGCTTTCTTGCCATGGATAAGAACATATCCCTTATTTGAAAGTGATCTAGGATATCCATCGCCATATCCAACAGGAATAGTGGCTACTCTAATATCTGATTCAGCTACAAAAGTACCGCCATAGCTAATTGTTCTACCTTTCTCAAGGTCTTTAACATGGACTACTTTTGAATGAATTGACATAATACTTTTAAGCGGAAATGACTCGTCCATATCATCAGATGGCCACATTCCATAAAGAGTAACTCCAGCTCTCACAAGTCTAGAATATGCTCTTGGGAACTCAAGTATCGCTGCGGAATTTGCGCTATGATGATACTCTATTTCTACATTTCTCTTATCGAGCATATCGAGCATCTTCTCAAACAAATCCTGCTGTGCTTCAGCATAAGATTTATCTTGCTGATCACATCTAGCAAAGTGAGTAAATACACCTTCTATTTTAACATTACTGAGTTCTGAAATCTCTTTAATAACATCAGCCTCATCTTCTCTAACCTGGAAGCCAATTCTGCTCATTCCAGTATCGATTGCAATATGAATAGGAGCAACCTTAGAAAGCTTTGACGCAATCTCATCAAATTCCTTGGCAGCTTCTAATGAGAAAATCGTCGGTCTTATATCATTCTTAATCATAGCCTCATAATTATCTGGGAATACGTACCCAAGTATGAGGATAGGCTTTTTCATACCTGCTGCTCTAAGCTCAAGTGCTTCGTCACAAGTTGCTGTACAGTAGCCAAACACATAATCAATTTCTTCTAATTCCCTTGCAATAGGAACAGCACCTGTTCCATAGCCGTTTGTTTTTAATACCGCAAAAATTTTAGCATCATCAGGTATTTTGTTCTTCATGTTAGAAAGATTATCTAACATATTGTCTAGATTTACAGCTGCAAATACTCTGTTAAAATCCATTAACTACATTCCTTCTTCCAATTTTGGTAATTTGTATATTTTTATACCATCTAGTATATCACGAGCAGTCATAGAATACTGACCATTATAATCTCTAGCAATATTTCCTGCTTCTGAATGAATTACTACAGAAGCAATTACTGCATTCTTTACATCACGTGTATATCCAAGCGCTCCACCAATCATTCCTGAAAGTACATCGCCTGAGCCGCCTGTAGCCATTCCATTATTTCCAAGAGTTGAGAAGAACGTGTCTCCAAATGGAACGGAAATAATCGTCGTAGAACCTTTAAGCACACATGTAACATTATAATTTCTAGAGAATTCCTCTACTGTACGAAGAGCATTCTCGTGAATGTACGGAACAGAAACACCCATAAGTGCTGCCATCTCGCCATAATGAGGTGTGAGTATCAACTCAGAATGCGGCATTTTAAGTCTTTCAGGGTTCTTCGAAATTATTGTAAGTGCGCTTGCATCTATTACAACAGGAACTGATGCATTCTTCAGAACACAGTCGACTATTCTTTCAGCAACGCGATCCGTGCCGATTCCAGGTCCGAGAACGATACTATCGGCCCATTTAATCTCTTCTATGAGTTCTTCCTCTTCAAATCTCTCATATGTAGTAATCATCGCTTCAGGAAGCTGAGTCTGAAGAATGTTTCTATTCTCTTCTGGCGCATAGATTTTTACCAGACCTGCGCCCATTAGATATGCAGCGTTCGCTGCGAAAAAGCCTGCACCAGCCATACCCTTTTTTGATGCGATACAAAGCACCTTGCCATAAGTACCCTTATATGAGTCGTTTATTCTATCCGGAAGTAAGCATGAATCTTCCTTCTCTAAACGATAGTAGCCATACTTCTTCTGAGTTTCATAAATTCCTACATCTGAAACGATGAGTTCACCAGTATATTCACGACCTGGATATAAAAGCTGACCACACTTAGCATAAGCGAAAGTAATAGTATAATCTGCTCTAACTGCAACTCCCATGATTTTTCCGTCATCAGAAGAAATACCACTGGCAATGTCTATTGCAATTTTAATAGCTTTCGTGTTGTTAATTGCATTTATCCAGTCCGCACAGACACCAGAAACATCACGATTAAGTCCTGTTCCGAGAAGTGCATCGAGAATTACATCATAATAATTTAGATTGTGAGCTTCAGTTTTTACTTCCATCCCATAATTTGCTGCGATTCTCTTCTGTCTCTGAGCATTTGGAGAAAGTTCGTTATCGTGAGCAATCTGATATAAATCTACTCTATAACCTCGAAGCTTCATTATTCGATAAAGCGCGATACCGTCAGCGCCATTT
>DAISYI010000060.1:7242-9769 GCA_036825385.1 Lachnospiraceae bacterium
TTGAACCAACGCCTGAAACAATAGCATAAGACATATTCTTACTAAGGTTTGATTCTATAAAAGAAAAGACCTGAAGAGCCGCACGTTCAATGAGCACTTCTACAGGCATTTTGTATTCTTCAATAGTATTACGGTCAATTTCACGCATTCTCTGTCCGGTTAATACCTTTTTCATGACTCTTCCTTCCCTTTTACTGTTTCACTGTTATCAGTTTTCTCATCTAAACCAGAACTATCTTTTGAATCTGAAGACTCTTTAGATTCTTTTGCTTTTTCCTGAGCTTCAAAGTCTTCATATCTCACGTCAAATAAATCGAGTACGTCTTTACCAAAGATATCATGCATATAAGAATACATTTCCTTGTTATTGATTACTCGATTCTGTTTTCGAATGATATTCTTCTTAAGCTCAATTCTGATGTTGTGAATCCATTCATCGATTTCTTTCGCTTCTTTTTTGTTTGTACGAAGGTGACTATAACAATAACCCATAGTTAAAAACATGAGTTCTTTGTTATTCTGGTCAATTGTACGAGGAATTTCCAGAAGTTCATCTTCTATCTCAGCCATCTTCTGATTAGTCTCTTCGATAAGGCGCTTGTTTTTTGCCATTTCCTTGTCAACAGAGTCCTCGTCAACCTCCTCATCTTCGCCCATATTTGAAACGATGTTCTCCATGAGTTCACTTTTGATTTTTCTAAGAGATTTCAAATCATTATTAAGCTGTCCCTGGTGAGAAATGAGGTCATTAACCTCTTTCTCCAGAGCAAGAACTGCTTCTGGTTTACCATGGACAGCAAAAAGACGGTGCCATTTATTATCTAGCACCAAAATAGGTATTTTTGATTGATTTATCGCGTTATGAAAACTCTCTTCATTCATAATTAATCTAATTTAGAAACCTTATATGAAAGCTGCATCAAAGAATCAGAAAGATGTACGTTCTCAACGATAACTCCTTCTGGTACTTCGAGGTCTACGAGTGCGAAGTTCCAAATTGCTTTAATTCCAAGTGAAAGAACCTTCTCTGCCATTGGCTTAGCTACATCCTTTGGAAGTGTAAGTGCGCAGATATCTACATGAGTATTCTTAACGAACTCTTCGAGTTCATCAATCATCATAATTTCTACGCCATTAATCTTTTTACCCTTAAGGTTAGGGTTATTATCAAAAAGACCAACCATATTGAAACCGAGTCCATAGAAGTTTCTATAGTTTGCTACGGCCTGTCCTAGATTACCACATCCGAGGACAATTACATTATGGTCTCTATCAAGCCCAAGAATCTTACCAATCTCATCGTGAAGGTATTTTACATTGTAACCATAACCCTGCTGACCGAATCCTCCGAAGTTATTCAGATCCTGTCTAATCTGAGAAGCTGTTACATGCATTTTCTCTGATAATGTTTTTGATGAGATTCTTTCAACCCCTGAATTCATCAAGTCGCCAAGATATCTATAGTATCTAGGCATTCTCCTAATAACTGCTGGAGAAATCGGTTTTTTTTCATTGTTTGAAACTAATTTTTCCATTTTTTTACCTTTCTTTTTAGATAGTATAATTTTAAAAGGTTTTAAAAACACTGTCAAATATCATCAGCCTAGTTCTTCCGAGAATCTTTCCCAATCTTCGAAGAGATTTTGGAGTTTCTCGTCAGCTTCGTCTCTTTTTTTTGACAATTCATTTAACTTCGCTGAGTTTACTGCATTTGATGGATTGGCCATCTCTTCATCGAGTTTAGAAATAAGCTCTTCTAACTCAGCAATTTCCTTCTCACAATTATCTATATTTCGTTGTATCTTCTGTCTTCTAGCTTTTTCCTGCTTCTGCATAGCATAATCGACTTTAGTTTCGCTTACAGCTTCTACCACAGTCTCTTCTTCCACAGAAGTTTCAAGCTCTTTCTTTTTCGTAATATACTCATCATAATTACCGAGGTAATTCTTGCATTCAATAGCATTAATCTCGATAATTCTGTCGGCAATTCTATTTACAAAGTATCTATCATGGGATACAAAGAGAATCGTGCCTTCGTACTCTGAAAGCGCTTCTTCAAGGATTTCCTTCGCTCTAATATCCAAATGGTTCGTAGGCTCGTCGAGGATAAGAAGATTTGCATCTAAGAGTGTAAGTTTCGCAAGTGAAACTCTTCCTCTTTCTCCACCTGAAAGTTCTGAGATTCGTTTATCTACCTCTTCACCTTTGAAGCCAAATGCAGCAAGAGTATTTCTAATCTTTGTATCATTAAATGTAGGATATTCGTTTCTAAGTTCTGTAAATATTGTATTCCTATCATCAAGGTTCTGCTGAGCCTGATCATAATAACCGATTACAACTTCAGAGCCGATTCTTACCTCGCCTGTATCAGGAGGAATTATTCCATTCAGAATCTTGAGTAAGGTAGTTTTACCCGTTCCATTATCTCCAAGAATTGCAAGCCGTTCCTGTCTCTTAAGAAGAAAAGAGAGATTAGAGAATAATGTGTTACCATCAAAACTCTTCGAGAGATCACTAACTGTAATTA
>DAISYI010000061.1:0-6011 GCA_036825385.1 Lachnospiraceae bacterium
TTTCCAGCTGATGGGCGGCCTTCGTTCCGGAATGGGATACTGCGGAGCCAAAGACATACCGACACTTCAGCAGAATTCAAAATTTGTGAAGATTTCAGCTGCTTCACTCAAAGAAAGCCACCCACATGATATTCATATCACAAAGGAAGCACCAAATTATTCGTTGAATTAATTGAAATGCTTTTAAGATTTGATTTAATTCAGTACTAAATAACAAAAGCACGATTTCAAAAAACGTTCTCCCTCATTGAAAAAATCGGGAGTAACGTTTTTTGAAAATCGTGCTTTTTGTTTGGTGTGATTTAAACAAATCGAAATCGCATTTCTATTAATTCAACGAAATACGTATGCTATATTATTATTTACAAAAACAACCAGAGCGTAGGAGCATGTTTCTTTAGTAATAATAAGAAAAAGCTTGGCGTGTTCAAAAAGTGTTTTTCGATTTGGTATTGACTTGAGTCAATACATCTAAGAAAAATACTTTTTGAACACGCCAAGCTTTACTATATTAACTAGTCAAGAAATAAACTCCTACGCTCTGATTACTATTTTAAAATATTAATTTTCTTTCTCCCTAAACAGTCCCGCAAGTATATCAAACACACACCAAATCGTTCCCCCAACCGTTGCCGCCAAAGAAAACGACACAATATCAATAAAAATCTGCTTTATCGTCAATGTATGCGCCAAAAAACTCCTATACAGCTCAATCGCAGGTGATATCAACATCATGTACCCACCTATATAAACCGCGAGAACCGTTCCGGCTAAGCTCAAAAGTATCACGATAAGCTTTTTCGCCGCAGGCGTCAGCGTCGATATAATATTCTTTCTCTTCTTCTGTTCTTTATCAGCCAAAATTATTTCTCCCACTAGAAAATAATATAAAAACCTACATATCCCATCAGCACACCGAGGAGCGCGCCTACAACTACATCCTTAATAAAATGAACACCGCCAAACACACGGATGATTGCAAGCAAGAATCCTAGAATAAAGATATCGAAACATCCCATCCCACTAATCTGCAAATAGGACATTCCCACCATAAACGCAGAGAAGACATGGCGCGAAGGAAAGCTATGCTTCTTTGTATCCTTGTCGATGATTGGTGTGAAGTCATAAACCTCATATGGTCTCTCCGCGTTCACTGCCTTTCTAAATAGTGTAACCGCGATAAACGAGCAAAGCGGAACTGCGATAAGCTCCAAAAAGTACGTCTTTGCAAAGAAATATGAATACACCAAAAGAATTGGATATGACGCAAAAATCATAAGTGTAATCAGATTATCTAGCAAATTAATTATAAGTTTTCCATATTTTCTTCTGCAGATTGATTCAGAAATCTGCTGATATTG
Organism: Lachnospiraceae bacterium; assembly: GCA_036825385.1. Classification (GTDB taxonomy): domain Bacteria; phylum Bacillota; class Clostridia; order Lachnospirales; family Lachnospiraceae; genus Lachnocurva. The sequence goes on from DAISYI010000061.1 coordinate 1,362, forward strand.
CATCTCTGTCATTACAAACTCCAATTATCATAACCTTCATCAAAAAGTTCCAGCATCACTTCATCGAACTTGTCCGTGATTTCATATCGCTCTAACAGGTATACGATATATCCCTTTCTGATTTCTAAATCTTCACTGTCGAGACACATCTTCTCAGGATCCGGCTCAACAATCTTCAAGCTCTTCTCATGAATCAAGTCGAGCACATTCTTCTTCAGCTCAATCGGATCGACTGTCTTCTCGAGCGGAAGGCCGAATAGCGCCTTGAACGCTCCACATGTATAGTAGAATTCATAATTTCCTACCAAAACCGACATCTGTCTCTTTATTTTTTTATCTACGCTTTGTATCGGTAATATTTTTTCCATGAAAAAACCTCATCTATCCAAACTAACTTACTCATATATAATGCAAGAAGTCATAAATCTTTTCAATAAAAAATCTCCTCTCTGCTCGAATTACTTCAAACAGAGAAGAGAACATTGTCGCAAAAATTAGTTCATTGCTTTGTCAATCGTTGCAAAGAATGCACTCTCTACAACTTCGTGCTTCTGATTGAGAACAAATGCCATCTCATCGAAAAGTTTCTTTCCAGCAAGCTGAAGGAAACGTTCGTCCTGTGACATAGCCTTCTTTCCATTCTTCACACGAGTCTTGTTTCTGACATATACTGTCTTAACAACACTAGCAAGTGCATTTGGATCAAAGTCTGCGATGATTGACTTAACCTTGTCCTGGAATTCGCGATTATTTTTGATTTCAATCGAGTCTACAGATGCTGCGTTCTCAAGAAGAGTCTGCATCTCGTCCTCGCTCATAATATCGCGAAGTCTTCCATTTACGTCTTCTACAGGTGTAATAACCTGTCCACCTGACTGGAATACTGGTTCTAACTCATAGTATTCCTTGTCCGATCCTCGTCCTCTAAGGGCGAGAATTTCGATTTTCTTTACCTGACATACGCCGGCACTTTCGTGCATCAGGTAATCACCAACTTCATATCTTTTCATATTATTGCCTTCTTTCCGCACGTAGTATTATAACATGTCAGAATCAAATATGTAAGCGAGGAAATTTGCACGAATTTTTTCTAAAATGACGCTTTTCATTTTGTCAGAATGTCGAAACGCACGTTCTACGCTAGACAAAACTTGTGATTCAAAAGAGTAATTCTGTCGTTTCAACTCTTTTGCAAGTTCGCCTTCATTTCTAGCCATATTTGAAACATAATCAAAAACCATCAGGAGTTCCGTGTAGAACACCGAAAATAGTACCTTCCCCACAAGGTAATAATCCTCGTGAGTTTCCAAAACTGTTTCGTAACAACAATATTCGTAATATGTAAAATATTTCTTTAGTGCATTATTACTATATTCTTTTGAAAGTAGATACGAAATAATCTTTCGTTCTGCAACATCTTCTCTATCCTGTCCCAGTAGACTATCGTAAGTCTCACGCAACTTTTGGAAGATTGGATTACGTTTCTTCTGGTCCATATCATCGAAGCAATTATAAATAACATCGTTTAATATCGATAGAGGAATCACGAAGCCTAGAGTTTTTTCCTGATGTTTATCAAAGACTGCTCTGGTGTCAACCCATGCATCTCCACCGACTTTGAAATTCTTCATAAGATGATCCTGGATTTCAAGTGTTGCGTAGACATGTTTTTTCATCATTGAAAATATGTCTGTTGAATTCCAAATATCTTCTGAAAGCACTTTCCTATAATCTAGAAGGAATCGAAGGAACTCATCACTATCATTCTTTCTAGACCACATAATTTCATAGTTTTCGTCAGATTTAATCATCTGAATCGGACCGAGATTGTTTAGGAAACAGTTTGCAGCCTCTATACAAGAAAGCTCGAGCGTTACCTCAGTTCTGCATTCAGTATCCGCACAAATCTCCATTACCCTCCTCGGATAGACCCGACATATCTTCGGCATGAGATTCACCTTACCCTCGCACTGATGGGCGCAGAGATTGTCTCTAGTTAAATATGGACACCGTCCATTTATCTTTTTTATATATGAAATGCCATCGCTTCGTTTACCGATTCGAAGGCTGTATAACATTCTTTTTAATAGGGGTTCTTTTTTGATTTCATTCAGAGTTTCATCATCAACTGTGATAATCCAATTCTTGCAGCAAGTCAGTTCGCACTTACCACCCTGACAAGCAAATTCTTTTAGAAAACTAATTTCGTACGCATCCTTCATATCAAAAACCACTTTAAAACTTTCATCAAAAAAGATATAATATTATGTAGTTTGCTTACATAGGAAAAGGCAGCCTGCCTAAGCAGACTGCCGGGAAAAAGAAAAAAGATTACTCAACATTTGACTGTCTGAAAGTATTCTACACTTTACTCGGTCACGCGTAAAGTTCAATATTTTCATGTTTAAATTGAATTTTATTCAAAGAAAGGGATTTATGACACTACTATCATACGAAATTTTTCAAACAATTATAGAACAGGGTTCTTTTGCCAAAGCAGCTAATCTGCTACACCTTACTCCGTCGGCAGTAAGTCATTCTATTTCTTCTCTCGAGAACGAAATCGGCTTCTCACTCTTCATCAGAAATAAAAACGGAGTAAAACTTACAAACGCAGGAGAGCAGATTCTTCCATATCTTCAGCAGGTCGTAAAGTCAAACCAGAACTTCCTCCAGAAGATATCAGAAATGAAGGGATTGAACGAAGGATCTGTTAAGCTCGGATGTGTAAACACTGTATGCCTTTCATGGATTCCTGAAATCCTGAAGAGATTCTCAGAGGAATTTCCTCAGATTGATATCGAGGTATTCCAGGGTTCATACGATGACGTTATAAATTGGACTAGAAGTGGTGTTATCGATATCGGTATCGTATCTGACCTCGTTCATGATAACTTACCATTTATACCACTTTACACAGAACCTATGGTTTGTGTAACTCCTAAGAATTATATGCCTGAAAAAACAAAGGCCATTAAACCTGAAGATTTGAAGAATCAGCCTTTCGTTATTCAGCAGGATAGCTGTGACAAGGACGTTACAAACTTCCTAGATAAGTACGCTCTTTCCGTTCGTGCTAACTGTCACATCCTCGACGACCAGTCTTGTATCGCAATGGTTGCCTGCGGAGCTGGTATTTCTATCGTTCCAAAGATGCTTGCCGATTACACAAGCAAGAAGGTAGATGTATATCCACTTTCACCTGAGCAGACTAGAACTCTCGGAATCACTTGTCTCGATGAGCAGTTCCTTTCACCTGCTGCAAACGAAATGATTACAGTTATCAAAGAATATATTGAAACACTCAACTAAAAAAATCCCATCGGTCAAACCGATGGGATTTTCATTTCTTTACTTAATAATTACTTTCCAGGATATGTAATCGTTGAATAAACATCATAATCCTTAAGCTTTTCTCTACCGTTGAGACCAGCAAGTTCCATTACGAAAAGGATCTTTACTACTTCTCCACCAAGCTTCTCAACAAGCTTAGCTGCTGCCTCAATTGTACCACCTGTAGCAATAAGGTCGTCAATAAGAACAACCTTCTGACCAGGTTTGATTGCATCCTTGTGCATTTCAATTGTAGCTGAACCATACTCAAGGTCATAGTCCATAGAAACAGTCTCTGCTGGGAGTTTACCCTTTTTTCTTACGAGAGCAAAAGGCTTTCCAAGTTCATAAGCAATAGGAGTTCCAAAGATAAAACCTCTAGATTCTGCTCCAGCGATTACATCGAAGTCTACTCCTTCAAGTGCTGACATAAGATCATCAATAGCAAGTTTGAATCCTTCTGGCTGCATGAGAAGAGTTGTAATATCTCTAAACATGATACCTGGTTCCGGATAATCTGGGATTGTACGTACGTACTCTGCTACCTTTTCATTCATCTTAATTCATTCCTCTTTTCTATATTTCGAAAAATTTATTTTGTATCTTAATTAACAAATACCATTTCCGAACCTAAATAGAATATAGATTTTTTCTCAAGATGTCAAATAAGTTTCGAATACTTTTCCAAATAATTGCGTCTGTACTCATTCGCAATTTTGTCTGGAATCGGGCTGGCATACCCGTTTTTCTTAGCAAAATAAGCCGCCATAGCCGTTTTCTCAAGTACCATACATAAGAATCTAGCTTCATCTTCATTATTCGATATGCAGACTGCTCCTTTACCTTTAAGTAGCACTGCAGGCGCATTCTTTAATGCACTAGCAAGTTCCTTCTGATTTGTAGATCCCACAATATTCTTTATCGATGGTCCTGCTATCTGTGCCATGTCATCTAGATACGCTTCTAAATCCTTCCCTAGATTCGAATATCGCACGAGGAACGGGCTTCTCGATACGAATGAATAGCACCCTTGCATCTCTTTAATACTTGCCGACCATCTCAATTTCTCACGATATTTCGTGTCATATATATTATCAAATTCAAAATCTTCTTCCGGTGTCTCCAGAATAGAGGCATATATCCATCTAGACATCTTCTCTAGCATCTTCGTAACGAAAAAAGCTTCTTTATCGTCCGCTCCCCAGCATAGCGCGCCATGATTTTTCATCAGAAGTGCTGTCGCAAATTTATTCTTCTTCCACGCACGTCCTATAGACTTCATCATATCCTTCGTTCCGTTCATCTCGTACGGCGTCG
>DAISYI010000061.1:6021-9477 GCA_036825385.1 Lachnospiraceae bacterium
ATGGTGTTCCCTAGAATATGTACATCTCTAGTCATCCCTTCCGGAATGTACTGTCTAATATCCGTGAAATCAACTCCAAGTGTCGAAATAGCGGATGCCACCGGCTGATGTGTATGAATAATAAATCTAGCTTCCGTATTCACCTTGTACGTCACTAAGTGAATCAGATACTCACTCGACGGATGCTTGCCAGCTTCATAGCTTCCATCCTTTATGTTTACAGTTACTATATCTTCATTCGTCATACCTTCGAAGTCACGTCCTGTTGGCGTAATTACAAATGTATTCTCATCAACCCTAGCACTCACATTCCCCCATGTACGCACAATCAGCCCTTCCTTCTTTAGTTCCAAAGCTGTTGCCCTAACATGATATTTTGCTTCTTCTAGTGAATATGTCATACCCCTTTACTCCTTCTATATAGAAAGAATATCACAGTACAGGCTCTATAACCATATCCTCCATAACTTTCATAGGAAATTCATAAATTCGACCGTCCATATCTCTCCACTTATGAACCTCCTTTCCATCAACCTTCATATGCTTAGACAAATCAAATTTCGTACCTGCTTCCATGATGAACTTCTTCTCACCTAACACTACCACTTCGGCAAATCTCATATTTCTTCTCCTTTCTCTAAGCGCTGTTCTCTTGACTTCCACCTTTCCTACCCTCCCATCCGGATAGGAAAAAGCTTGTGTCACCTTACATGACAGAATCCCCTTAATTGGATTTGATTCATAATACTCGATAGAAATCTCCTGATTCTCGTCACAAGCATCCTCACTCCCCTTATTTATCTGTTTCAAAAGACGCTTCTCAAAGAAATCTCTCATCTCCTCTTCATTTGCGATTTCTCCCTTCCCTTTGAGCACACACTGCATCGTCTGCTCCATCGCTGTGTTTACAGCGTTGTCGAGATCATTCTTCCTACTCTGTCTCCCCCAAAGAAAAAACAGAGAAATCACTATTAAAAGACCAATCAGGCTAAACACCGACATATAAATTACCTGTTTCATACCCCGCCTTTCATTCATTTACACCCAAATAGAACTCCTGTGTACCATGCCTTTCTTCACTGTCTTCAACATAAATTGACAATCTATATATACCCGGTTTCGAGAACTTCACCTTACCATTTATAATTCTTTCGTCCTCCAAATCCACGCAGTTTGAGATAGAGACAATCTTCGCAAACTCGACACCTTCTCCCTCGATCAAATCTGCTGCCTCGTACTCTTCACCTATACACAGTCCTCCTCTCGCCTTCACATTAGGTCGACCATTACTTTCCACCTTGTCGCTCGAATGAACCTTCTTCGTCTCCAGCATACTCCTCTCCACGCCTTCTTTACTTACGCTAGAGAGTTTCATAGGACTATTCTGAAAAAACAGAAGTCCAAACACTGCCATAACAGACGCCACTACCAATACAGTTCTACCATAATGTGAAATAATCTCTTTCATACCTACCCCTTTCACAAAACCATCTCTACAAATCCTCCAAATACTTTTGAAAGCAATAGAACCACTGTTCCAAAGAAGAAAGTTATGAAGAGAACAGTTCCCACAACACCCAAGAGTGCATGTCCATACTCAGAAATCACTTCCTTCATACTGCAACCTCACCAATAAATAACACTATTGCCGCACACACAACGAGGCCAAACACACAGTAGAAAAGCGACATTCCATATTCTTCTATAAACTCTTTCATAAAGCCTCCTATTCTATACGATATCAGCTTCTACGGAGTGTCTCTGTCTAATATTAATAAGCGGAATCTCTACGTAGAAATTTAGCGTCAACGCTCCATACTCCACACGTTTTGTCCCTTTTTCATACACCAGATCAACCTGTAAATCATAATCTAGTTTCTTAGCGTCATTTTTACAGTTATTGATTACCTTCTCACTATAATTACTATTACTAATTCGAACAGCAGCATCTGAAGCAAACCTTTCTGCTCGCCCCGTGTTCATAGTCATCTTCGTTACACCGATGCCTGTCAGGAGAAGGAATAAAAGCAAAAACACGCTCGAGAATACCTTTACTATCGATTCCATAGCCCCTCCTATCTAAGCATTTTTCCGAAATCTGCAAAATACATCGTAAACATGACCATCATATCTACAAGCATTTTAAAACCAGCCGTAATCTGAGGCGCAAGAAATAAGACAACCATACCTGACATATCATCTTCGTTTCTTAGTTTCGTCGATCTGTCAATCATATCTCGATTTCTCTTCACGATTTCACCGAGTTCATTCTCCACGCTTCCATTTCCATTTTCTGAAAGTGAATAGAGAACCTTCATCGCAGATTCTATATCCGGAATTTCATACTCCTTCATAAAGGAAATATATGGTTTAATTCCGGTCGGATTTAGCTTCAGCTCATCAATCAACTTCTTTAAATCCATCTTCATAATCTCTGGCGCACTTTCATAGGACTTTCCTATCGACACCTGAACATTATCGTTTTGAAGCAAAAGCGAAAGATTTAGAATCCATCTAGGAAATTCTTTTTCAATCTCCCTTACAATCACCTTTTTGTCCATTTGATATTTTATTTTTCTAAGTCCAACTTTCTTTTTACCATAGTCCGCCCATTTCTTTTGAAGCCTTAATGCATAGTCATTCTTCTTTTTCTGAGTCAGATAATCCTCCGAGAACTTCCTATCCGTCAGGTAGTAAATAAACAGATCCAGTACAAGAACAAGTGTCGTTCCAAACTGAACCCATGATTGCTTCGTAATATCGACATCCATATTTCTCCCTAATACATAGATTAGTAAACAGATTAGAAGAGTCATTATTATTGAAAGAAGGACCTTCACTCTTCCCTGCCTCTTCTCATTCAGATGCTCTACATTTCGTTCCATCCACATTCTTCTGTCTTCCAAGAGAATATGCGCACTATTCCTATATTCTCCACCTTCTCTTTCGACACTCAACGCGAAGTCATGTATCAATTTCAATCCTTCATACTCGTATTCACGTTCTATGATTCCAAGTGCATCTGCCTCAGCATTACTATCATATGAATTCTCAATATGATTAATCGCCATCGATATCTTCTTTTTCCTCTTTTTCTTCTTTGTTTTCCTCTTTTTCATCATACCTTCATCAAAGATTTCCAAGACATCGCGTAGAGTATCCAAGATTTTTCCCGACTTCTCAAACGAGTAAAGAAACTGTTCTATATAGATATTCAAGTCAGAGAATCTCTGCTGAACATATTTCGACTTTGCATAATTCTTTAGAAACAGTGGCAAAAACAGAATGCAGATTATGCCTAGGACAACTTCATAGAATAATCCCAACGAAAAAACTACACCCAGAAAGATTACTAACCCAAATACAAAGGCGAGTTCTATTGCAGTCTTCTTCCCCGAAAACACGTATCCGTATTTCTTAAGCTCGTCGGACACACTTGTCTTTGCCAATATACGT
>DAISYI010000062.1:0-885 GCA_036825385.1 Lachnospiraceae bacterium
TCAGAATGAACATTATGCGCTATTGTGTGTAGATGTGGAAGTATATGATATTCAGAGGGCGATAGTAACATATACGATTATTAATGTTATTCTGATTATCGTTTTAGGTAGTCTATTCTTATTCGCACTTTTGAAATGGTTGAGTAAGAGTGTAATAAATCCTATCGGGCGATTGGAAAAGAGCGTGGTAGGATTTGCTGAGAGAAGTCATGAGCAGCCGAACCCTGATGTTTTAATTTATGATGACCCGTATGTTCGGGGTAACAATGAGGTGGAATCGCTGGCAAATGCGATTTTGCAGCTGACGGAGGATTTACGTTCGTATGTAAAAAATGTTCTAGATGCCGAGGGTAGGGTAGAAGATATGAAGACTCAGGTTAAGGAGATGGATATGCTTGCATATCAGGATGCTTTGACCAGGGTAAAGAATAAAGCATGGTATGACAAGGTTCAGGAACGCATAAATGAAGAAATCCAGTGTGGAACTGCAGAGTTTGGTATTATTATGGCGGATTTAAACAACATGAAGAAGATTAATGATACTTATGGTCATGAACGAGGAAATGATTATATTGCAGGAGCTTGTCATGAAATTTGTGTAGTGTTTGATCATTCGCCAGTGTTTAGAGTAGGTGGAGATGAGTTCGTAGTTCTTCTTGAAAGGAATGATTATATTAACCGTGAATTATTGTTAGAACAGCTTAAATTACGTTATGCTGACTCATATAAAGATGAATCAAAAGAACCGTGGGAGAGATATTCGGTTGCACTAGGAATGTCGGTTTATGAAAAAGGTAAAGATCATAAGATGAAGGATGTATTTAGAAAAGCCGATGATTTGATGTATGAAGATAAGCTTGCGTCGAGGATGGCGAGAGAATAAAG
>DAISYI010000062.1:895-5051 GCA_036825385.1 Lachnospiraceae bacterium
TGTTGAGGTGAAGCAAATCTTAAAGGGGCGTTCACCTACTGCGCCCAAAGGCGATGAAAATAGATTGGCATATTATGGCGAGAGAATAAAGGGAAATGTGGTGATTAAAAACCTCAGCTCATATTAAATGAGTTGAGGTTTTTGTTGTAATTCGCATGTAACTGTATTTCTCACATGAGGAGGATAACTTGCTTATAAGTGAGAAAAAAATGGGAGAAAAAGTGCTTATTTATGAAATGTAAAGCTTATGGGGGACTTTTTTTCTCACTTAGTGGAAAACTATATGTTGTAAGTGAGAAATTGTGTTTTGCACAATGTAAATTTTTCTCACTAGAGAGTAAAATAGAACAATTAAGTGTGAAATTAGTCGAATTGTACTGGGATAGGACAAAAAAAGAATTGTATTAATGAGATATAGATCAAAATGCAGTTTTTTAGTTTGATTGGCATAATTTAACCGCTCAGGAAATTCCTGAGCGGTTTGTCTAATACATATATTTACCATCCCTTCTCAGCACTGACGTAGAAGTCTGCCATGAATGAATTGCTCTGGCGCTCCTCTGTCTTCCACTGATATGGTGTCTTTCCGGTAATCTTGCGGAAGTTTCGGTTGAAAGTAGAAGGTGTCTGATAGCCAACTTTCATTCCGAGTTCTTCCATAGAGATATCTTCTTTCTTGATAATCTTACAAGCTTCCATGATACGAATCGAGTTGATGTAATCGTTTGGCTTCATATTCATAGAATCTTCAAAGACCTTTCTGAAGTGAGATTCGCTGAGGCCGCACATAGAAGCCATCTGAGCAATCTTTATATCCTCGTAGTAGTGAGTCTTTACAAATGTAACAGCTGTCTTGATATAGGTGTTGTTTTCATCACTTGTTTCAAGAATAGAATCAGCGCCATTTGCTCTGATAATCTCGAAGAAGAAAGAATAAATATATCCCTTAATAGTATCTTTATAGAAGGATTTCTCTGCTCTGCACTCTTCGGCAATATTGTGAATGAGGGCTGAAAGCTGTGGATGTTCATGCTCTTTGAAGAATAAAGCGTTTGAATTAACAATTCTAATTGCTTCATCAGAAGAGATTCTTCCTGTCTTCATTTCTGTTTTAATGAATTCATCGATGTCGATAAAGAGAAATTCCCATTTGCACACATTTCCTGGATCTGAAAGTGTAGTATGAGGGATATTTGCAGGAATAATAGAAATCATTCCATCCTCGTATCGATATGTTTTGTCCTCTATAAGAAGACGTCCGCTTCCGTGGTAACAGATTCCGACTTCCATGTAGTTGTGAAAATGCTCCATTTCACCATAGCCGAGGCCGTATTCCTGCTCCCAACTCTTCCCCAATTTAGGTATAACATATTCGTCAACTGGCATTGTGTAATATCTAAACTGTATTTTTTCCTTTGTTTTTGCCATTTTTATTCCCCTTTTTTGCAAAAAAACTTCTTTTTAATTATATCTTACTATAATAAAAAAACAATTCGTCATTTTTGCAAAAAATCGAGGCCGATTTTTGTGAAAATGTTCTTAAAATTTCGAGCGTCAAAAAAATCACACATTAAACAGTTGAATTTGCACTTTTTATCCGCTTTATTCTTATTTTAGAATTTTTCCTCGTGGTTATAATAAACATATATTCAACGTAAACGGGAATCATATATGTGCAAAATGCCCAAAAGATTCCCAAACTACTAAGGAGGGTTAGTAATGAACAAAAAACTTGTGTCACTTATGATGGCAGGGGCTCTTACAGCTACAGCACTTGTTGGCTGTGGATCATCAGGCAAGGGCTCAGGAGACGGAGACAACAGTGGTAAAAAGGATGAGAAACCTACAGCTAAAGCCGTAGACGCATCAAAGGAAGATGAAAATACTCTTTCTGTTTACGCTTGGGACGCTGGATTCAACATCCCAGCACTTAAGGCAGCTGAGAAAGCTTACCAGAAGAAGAATCCAAAGTTCAAACTTAACATTGTAGAAACAGCTGATTCTACAGAAGTTCAGAACAGAATCATTCTTGCAGGAAGCGCTAGTGATTATTCAACACTTCCAGATATCACACTTTTTCAGGATCATGGAATTCATAACTATGCTACAAACTATCCAGACGTATGGACAGCTGTAGGTGACAAGGATGGAGAATGGGATAAGTTCTCACAGGAGAAGCTTTCTTATTCAACAATTAAGGGTAAGCATTATGGATATCCAGTAGATAACGGAGCTGTTATTTTTGCTTATCGTACAGATATCCTTGAACAGTGTGGTTACACAATGAAAGATGTAACAGGCATCACATGGGATAAATGGCTTGAAATCGGTAAGACAGTACATGATAAGACAGGTAAGTACCTTCTTTCAATGGACAACAGCGGAAACGATCTTCCATACATGATGCTTCAGGCAGAAGGTGTTTCACAGTGGAAAGACAACACAACACCTGATCTTGCTGAGAACGAGACATTAATCGAAGTTCTTGAGATTCTTGAGAAATTACAGGATGACAACGTATTAGCATTCTCTGCTGACTGGATCACTTCTTCTTTGCAACAGCTGGTCAGATTACACAGATCAGTCAATCCAGGGCGATCAGGTTGCCGGTGTTATGAATGGTAACTGGATTATTCCTACAATCAAGAAAGTAGAGAAGAACAGCGGTAAGTGGGCAATCACAACAATGCCAACACTTAGCGGTGAAGAAGGATATGCTTCAAACGGTGGTTCATCACTTTACATCACAGCAGCTTGCAAGGGTAAGAAAGCTAAGCTTGCAAAAGACTTCCTTCACTACACATTCGGTGGTGGAGATGGAGCAATCGAAACATACGATGCAGCTCTTACAGACGGTGGTGTTATCTCAACATATGCACCAGCTGGTAAGTCAGATGTATACGCTAAGGGAATCGAATTCTTCAACAATCAGCCAATCTACCAGACAATCGTAGAATATGGTACACATGTAAAGACTGTAGAACAGAGCGATTATCATTATGAGCTTAGAACAAATGTAAATACAGCTATCACAAACCTTACACAGAAGGATACAAAGGGTAGACCATCTGTAAAGGATGCACTTAAGGAAGCTGAGAGCACAACAAACGACAAGATTTCAGCAGATGCTCAGTAATACATTTATGATCTTTGGCTTGTATTAAATGTAATTTCAAGGGAGGTCTACTTAATAGACCTCCCTTTTTTATCAAAAACCCGACTGAAAGGGGAGAGTAAGGTGAAAAAACAAGGAATTAATGTCCAGAGAAAACAGCAGACAGCAGGATGGTTCTTTTTAGCTCCAGCGGCTTTGCTCATATTCGTAATGAACTTCTATCCGATGGTTCAGGCTTTTCTGATGTCGTTAAAGACTGGCGTTGGAAAAAACATGCACTATACAACGGTACCGTTCTTTAACTATTCTAGAATGTTTACAGACAAGATCTTTAAACAGTCTATTGGAAATACTTTCTTCTATCTTATTATTCAGGTACCGTTAATGCTTATCTTGGCTATTCTTTTGGCTCAGATTTTGAATAACAAGGACTTAAAGTTTAGAGGATTGTTTAGAACAATGGTGTTCTTGCCTTGTGCTACATCACTCGTTTCTTATTCACTTATTTTTAAATCACTCTTTGCTACAAGAGGACTTATGAATGAAGTTTTATTAAAACTAGGACTCATAAGTGATTATCAAAATTTCCTGGGAGATCCATGGTCAGCAAAGATTATTATTATCATTGCTCTTCTTTGGAGATGGACAGGATACAATATGGTATTTTATCTTGCTGGTCTTCAGAATATTGAGTATTCAGTATATGAAGCAGCGAAAATCGATGGGGCTAATGGCTGGAAGACTTTCTGGCATATCACAGTTCCACTTTTAAGACCGACTATTATCATGACTTTCATCATGTCTATAAACGGAACATTACAGCTCTTTGATGAGTCAGTTAACTTGACAAATGGTGGTCCTGCAAATACTTCGATCACAATGTCACATTATATTTACAACAATTCCTTCAGTGGAACTAGCGTACCAAACTTTGGATATGCATCAGCGATGTCATTCTTCGTATTTATCCTCGTAGGAATTCTGGCGTTCATCAATCTGAAAGTAGGTGATACACGTGACTAAGGTAAAGAAAAATAGATC
>DAISYI010000062.1:5061-6545 GCA_036825385.1 Lachnospiraceae bacterium
ACGTGGATGTGAAGGAATTATTGGTATCGTCTAAAGAAAAATAGATCTGCGATTCAGAGAAGACTGATTCCGTCATATATCTTTTTGATTATTGTTTCATTCATTTCAGTATTTCCTTTTTACTGGATGATTTCGGCAGCAACAAATAGAACACTTGATGTTGCTAGAGGTAAGCTCACACTTGGACCTTATGCGTTAGAGAACTTCAATAAACTTGTAGAGCAGACACCTCTTTGGAAAGCACTTGGAAACTCATTTTATTATGCTACACTTCAGACAATCCTAGTACTTTTCATTTGTTCACTCGCTGGTTATGGCTTCGAGCTTTACCATGATAAGTGGAAGGATAGACTCTTTGCAGTGCTCCTTCTTGCAATGATGATTCCACAGGTAGCTACTATGATTCCTCTGTTTAAGATGATGTCAACATGGGGACTCCTTAATAATGTATGGGCATTCGTGCTTCCTGCAATCTCAACACCATTCATGATTATGATGTTTAGACAGAATTCGAGAAACTTCCCAGTAGATATCATGGAAGCGGCTCGAATCGATGGGCTCACTGAGATTGGAATCTTTTTTAGAATCTATATGCCAGTAATGAAGTCAACATACGCTGCAGCAGCAGTAGTTGCTTTCATGAACGCTTGGAATGCATATATGTGGCCAAAGGTAGTTATGTTCTCAACTGAGTCACAGACTATGCCAATGCTTATTTCAACACTTTCAAGTGGATACACTGTAGACTACGGTGTGCTTATGATGGGCGTACTTTTCTGCTCATTACCTACAATGATTATCTTCTTCGTGCTTCAGAAGAGCTTCGCAGAAGGTATCAGTGGTTCAGTTAAATAATTATTTTATAAGGGAGAGAAGAGATGGATACATTCGATGAAAGAATCGTAGCCAATCCTAGAATATTTGAACAGAATTCAATAGCTCCTCATTCGGATCATGAATTCTTCCCAGATGAAGAAGATTACGAGTCTGGGAAGAATTCCTTCCGATTTGATTTAAATGGATTATGGAAATTTAGTTATGCCCCTAATCCTAAAGCAGCAAATCAGGAATTTTTCAAGGAAGACTATGACTGTCATTTATGGGATGAAATAAGAGTTCCGGCTCATATTCAGATGGAAGGATATGATGTTCCACAGTATGCGAATACTCAGTATCCGTGGGATGGAATAGATGTAATAGAACCGGGCGAAATTCCAACCAGATTTAATCCAACAGTTTCATATGTAAAGTATTTCTATGTACCGAAGGAGATGAAGGGAAAGAGAATCTTTATTTCTTTCCAGGGTGTAGAAAGTGCTATGGCACTTTGGGTTAATGGTAAATATGTAGGATATAGAGAAGATAGCTTTACACCATCTGAGTTTGAACTTACTTCGTTTCTCGTAGAGGGAGAAAATAAGATCGCAGTTCGAGTATACAAATGGTGTGCAGGAAGCTGGTGTGAGGACCAGGACTTCTTCCGT
>DAISYI010000062.1:6555-9420 GCA_036825385.1 Lachnospiraceae bacterium
TGCCTTTCTGGTAAGAAGCTCTATAAGACGCCTGCCTACAAAATCATCTTTAACGATGTAATAACAGAGCTTGATGAGGAGTATAGAAACGGTACAGTAGAGCTTTCACTGAAGGCAACCGGAGCAGGAAAGGCAGCAGTAATACTAGAAGATGAGCTTGGCGAAGAAATACTTCTCGGAAAGGCTGACTTCGATGGAGAGAATACTATTCGTATTCCCGTTGAAGAACCTGAACTTTGGAGTGCGGAGCATCCAAATCTTTATACTTTGAAGCTTATGATTTTTGATAAGGGAAATAAGCTTCAGGAAGTGATTTATCAGGATGTTGGATTCAGAAGATTTGAGCTTATTGATAATGTGATGTGCATTAATGGTAAGAGAATTGTCTTTAAGGGTGTCGATAGACATGAATTCTCATCAGAAACTGGTCGTGTGATTTCTGTGGACGATATCGAGAAAGATATCATCACTATGAAAAAGAATAATATCAACGCGATCAGAACGAGCCATTATCCAAATAGAACGGAATTCTATAGACTCTGTGATCAATACGGAATCTATGTAATGGATGAAGCAAATCTCGAAACACATGGTACATGGGATATGATTGTATCAGGTTTCAGAGATATTGATACAGCAGTACCAGGAAATAGAGATGAGTTCAAGGAACTTATCATAGATCGTGCAAGAAATATGTATGAGAGAGATAAGAACCATCCATGTATTCTAATCTGGTCATGTGGTAACGAAGCCTTTGGTGGAGAAGATATCTACGAGATGTCAAACAAGTTCCGCGAGTGGGATAGCACTAGGCTCGTTCACTATGAAGGTGTCGTAAATGATCCTAGATTCCCAGAAACTACGGATATTTACAGTACTATGTATCATCCAGTAACTCAGATTAAGGAACATCTTAAAGAGCACAGAGATAAGCCTTATATTAACTGTGAATATACACATGCGATGGGTAATTCCTGCGGTGCGATGCACAAATATACAGACCTTGTTCGAGAAGATGAGCTCTATCAGGGCGGATTCATCTGGGATTACATCGACCAGTCGATTACAAAGGTAGATCGATATGGTAGAGGGTATCAGGGATACGGCGGCGATTTCGGAGATAGACCAAATGACGGTAACTTTAGTGGTAACGGAATCGCATATGGTGGACCTGACAGACTTCCATCACCAAAGATGCAGGAAGTAAAATTCAATTACAGAAGCATTGATATCAAGGTGAATGAAGATACATTTGAGGTTTCAAATGAGAATCTCTTTACAGATACTTCTGATTACGATTGCCACGTTCTTCTTGAGAGAAATGGTGAATTCGTAGAAGAAATCGAGATGGAGGCAGCAGTGGCTCCAGGAGAGAAAGGAACATTTGAGATTCCTTTCGAAATCCCAGCAAAGAGAGATGCTGAGTACGTAGTAACAGTATCATTTAATCTCGCAGAATCATGTGCTTGGGCGCACGCTGGTCATGAGGTTTCTTATGGACAGAAAGTGTATGAGCAGAATATCTTCGATGAGAAAAAGCCTGGAAAGTTAAGAGTCACAGAAGGCTGGCATAACACAGGGGTCGAAGGTGATGGATTTAGAGTGCTCTTCTCTAGGATTCATGGTGGACTCGTATCATATACAGTAGCAGGCGAAGAGATGATTAAGTCTATGCCTAAGCCTAACTTCTGGAGACCTATGTGTGATAATGACAGAGGATGTCAACTTCCATTTAGAGCTGCTCAGTGGAGAAATGCTTCTACATTCTCTTCTCATAAATACAACGCAGGAACAGCGATGTCTCAGTACGAGATTAACGCTAAAGAAGATAAAGTAGAGGTTAAGTATACATATCATCTTCCGGTTAAGCCTGAGATAGACTGTACAGTGACATACACTGTTCTTTCTGATGGTGAAGTAAAGGTGGCTTTAGACCTTCCTAAGTCAGACGAAGTAGGCGAACTTCCAGAACTTTCTATGATGTTTATGATGGATTATGATTATAACCAGCTTACATGGTATGGAAAGGGTCCAGAAGAGACATACTGTGATAGAAATCATGCGAAAATCGGACTTTATAGCAATGTAGTTCTCGATAACTTAGCTAGTTACCTCGTTCCACAGGAATGTGGATTTAAAGAGGAAGTGAGATTTGCCAAAGTAACGAATAGAAAGGGACATGGGCTTCTATTCAAGGCAAATGGATTAGGTTTTTCCGCTCTTCCAAATACGCCGGATGAGATTGAGGCAGCAAGTCATCAGAACGAGCTTCCGCTCCCAATTAATACAACTATCCGAGTAGGAATGCAGCGAGGAATAGCTGGAGACGACAGCTGGGGTGCTCAGACACATCCAGAATATCGTCTCGATAACACGAAAGATATGAGGATTGAATTCTCCTTTAAGGGTATATAATCCCTATCTTAGAAAAATACACTTAAGAGGGAATTTCTTCATAGAAATTCTCTCTTTTTTATTGAAGTCAAAGAGGAAAAAATGTACACTACAAAAGAATGTGTAAGGAGGAATGATGAATGACGGCAGGTGTCTCAACAGCTTGTCTGTACCCTAAACCGCTTGAAGAAAGCCTGTATGATCTGGCTGTGAACGGCATACCCTGCGTGGAGATATTCATCAACACCCATTCCGAACTGAAAAAGGGCTTCGCTCACGGATGTGCTAACCTGCTGAAACGCTTCGACGTGAAATGTCCGTCCGTTCACCCTTTTACCTGCGAGATAGAGCCGCAGATGTTCTTTTCGGAGTACGAGAGAAGAATTGACGATATGCTTGAATATTACAAGCTTTACTTCCGTTTTATGAATATCGTGGGAGCCGATATATTCGTTTTTCACGGTGGAAAAC
>DAISYI010000063.1:0-3632 GCA_036825385.1 Lachnospiraceae bacterium
TCTCTTAAGAAGGAAAGAAAGACTAGAGAATAATGTGTTACCATCAAAACTCTTCGAGAGATCACTAACTGTAATTACATCATTTCCGCTTCGTTTGTTTGAAACGAAGCGAAGTCTCATAGGATCTTCTGCTTCTTCTGGTTTGTCGAGGAGCTCTATCTTCTCAAGAGTCTTCTTTCGACTTTCAGCTCTCTTAATTGACTTCTCACGATTGAATCGTTGCAAAGTCTTAATTACTTCCTGCTCGTGCTTAATTCTATCCTGCTGTTTCTCATAGGCTTTAATCTCCGCATTAACGATAATAGCCTTTTTCTGAACAAAATCTGTATAGTTTCCAGTAAAGAAACGGCATTCTGAACCAGAAATATCAAGAACATGATCTATAACATGATCTAGGAAGTATCTATCATGCGACACGAGAATCAACGCGCCCTCATACGAAGAAAGGAAATTCTCTAGCCATTCAACAGACGAAATATCCAAATGGTTTGTAGGCTCATCGAGAATCAAAACTTCTGGATTAGAAAGAAGAAGGCGGCCGAGAGAAACTCTAGTCTTCTGTCCACCAGAAAGACTCTTGTACTCAAGGGAAAAATCTTCATCGCTAAACCCTAGTCCTTTTAATACACCAACTGCTTTACTTCTAAATACATAGCCGTCCTGTTTTTCAAAGGCACTCATATCTTCATGATAACGATTAAGGTGTTCTTTCAATTCCTCGCCAGAAAGATTGTTCATTTCACTTTCCATCTTGCGAAGTTTCTCTTCCATCTCAATTAAGTCGGCTCTAGCAGAAAGAACAACATCATATATGTTTCCTTCCAAATCAGTACTCTGATACTGAGAGAGATAACCTACATTGATATTACTATCGAGCGAAAAAGAACCATCATCATATGGCATTTCATTCGTAAGAATCTTCAAAAGTGTTGATTTACCACAACCGTTAGGGCCTACGATTCCGACCCTATCATTTTTGTCCAATGAAAAAGAAAGTCCAGAGAACAGTTCTCTATCCCCAAAAGACTTACTTAGATTGGATACTGTTAAATACATTTATGTTCCTCAATTCTCGTCTATATTTTCAAAATAGCTGCATTCTGGTATTCATTATCCTTGTTGCCAAGCGAATACTTGTCAGCGATATGTGAAAGAATGTAAGAAGTCTCCTTCTTTAGAGCTTCTACTTCCTTCAACGGGCCATCTACCGTTCTAGTCTTCGTACGAATGTAGTAATAACCCTTATCAGCCGTTACAGACACCTCTGTAGAATAATCATTAAAGATATGTCTCGTGTATTCAGCAAGAATTAGAACTAAAAGCATCAAATCAAATCTAGAATCCGATTCTTCTATAACTTCTTCTGAAGCACGAATACCAATGAATGAATCTCTATTTCTGGAATACTTATCGTTGATTCTCGAAACAAACTCTTTGAAATTCAACGCTTCACCAGCTGAATATCTCATAAAGCTATCACCGACATCCTTTATGTACTGATTCAACGCAAACTTAATGTGACCTTCTTCCGAAGTCTCATCCGAAGACAAAAGCTCAGGAAGTTTAAATCCTGTATAAGCCCCCGCATATATCTTTAAGAACAGAAAGTCAATCATCCTATCATGTGATTCCCAGAATGCGCTCTCTTTAGAATCACCAATAAGGCCTAAGATATCATCTTCCGATTTGAGACCATACTTATATCGCTTATCAAAAGCTTCTTCAATGTTTGTCTTAATATCAAGGATGTTCTGAAATGGTTTTACAACCAATTTGAATACCGAATAATTATTTAGACAAAGAAGCAAATTAGGAATATCCGACGCATCTGAAGTAAGAATACAAAGCGGTCTCGATAATGTCATGTTTGCCGTCATAAGAAGATCTTCTGCGGAAAAATCTTTCATTTCATACGGGCACACAAAGACGTCGACTTCTCCTGTCTGAATTTCTGTAATTGCTTCAGACGGATTCGCTGTGAATACAAATTCATAATCACAATACTTCGGTAAAGTCATAAGAAACTTCATATCCGAAGCATTAGGTTCTAATATAATAACTTTTCCCATGTTTTTACCCCCAAAATTAACGTCGTTCCCTAATATATTATATTAGGAAACGACGAATAAATAAACATTATTTTGCTACCAAATTAACAATCTTTCCAGGAACATAGATTTCCTTGATTAGATTCTTACCTTCGAGAGCTTTTTTAACCTGTTCATTATCGTGAGCAATTGAAAGAGCCTCGTCTTTAGAACAATTATTTGGTATTACGATTGTAGCTTTAAGCTTACCGTTAATCTGAACCGCAATTTCGATTGTAGCATCCACAATCTTCTCTGGATCAAACTCTGGCCAAGCTGAAAGAGATACGTATCCTTCTCCTCCAAGCTCTTTGTACATCTCTTCTGCGAGATGTGGAGCAAATGGTGAAAGAAGTTTTACAAGAGAAACAAGGTTCTCTTTTGATATACGACCTTCAGCAATAATATCATTGAGAAGTCCCATCATAGCCGCAATAGCTGTATTGAACTTCATAGCTTCGATATCTTCTGAAACCTTCTTAATACATTTATTTACGGCTGTTACAATCTTGTCTGAATCAGCTTCTTCTGAAACTATATCTGTAAGTCCAGCAAATCTTTCGAGGAATCTCTTACATCCTCTAACTGAAGAATCAGACCATGGAGCAGCAGCTCCATATTCACCCATGAAGAGTACATAAGTACGAAGAGTATCAGCACCGTATACTTCAACGATATCCAAAGGATCGATTACATTTCCTCTAGACTTAGACATCTTCTGTCCATCCTCACCGAGAATCATACCCTGAGCAGAACGCTTCTTGTATGGTTCATCAGTGTTTACTACACCGATATCGTAAAGGAAGTGATGCCAGAATCTTGAGTAAATAAGATGTCTTGTAACATGCTCCATACCACCGTTGTACCAGTCTACTGGCATCCAATAGTTGAGCTTATCCTTTGCCGCAAGTTCATCATCATTATGTGGATCGATATAACGAAGGAAATACCATGAAGATCCAGCCCACTGAGGCATTGTATCTGTTTCTCTCTTCGCATCTGCACCACACTTAGGACACTTGCAGTTTACGAATGAATCAATCTTTGCAAGTGGTGATTCACCATCTGTACCAGGTTCGAAGTTCTCGAGAACTGGCAGTTTAAGCGGAAGCTCTTCAAATGGAACAGCTACATCGCCACATTTAGGACAGTGAACGATAGGAATTGGTTCACCCCAGTAACGCTGTCTGTTAAATGCCCAGTCTTTCATCTTATACTGAACACCAGCTTTACCTACGCCGATTTTCTCAAGTTCTTCAATCATACGATTGATAGAATCTTTCTTATTTGTAAATCCGTTAAGGAAATCAGAATTAATCATATTTCCATCGCCAGAATATGCTTCCTTAGAAACATCTCCACCTTCGATGACTGGAATAATTTCAATTCCAAACTTCTTAGCGAAATCATAATCTCTCTGATCATGAGCTGGTACCGCCATAATAGCACCTGTACCATATCCCATCATTACATAATCAGAAATGTAAACTGGAATCTTCTTTCCTGTGATAGGGTTAATAGCATCAAAGCCTTCTACTCGAACAC
>DAISYI010000063.1:3642-9405 GCA_036825385.1 Lachnospiraceae bacterium
ACACCAGTCTTATCCTTTGATACAAGCTGTGTTCTTTCGAACTCTGACTTCTTCTGGCATTCTTCTCTATAAGCGAGAATAGCGTCCATATTCGAAATCTTATCAGCATACTTATCGAGGTAAGGATGCTCAGGTGCAATTACCATGAATGTAACACCGAAAAGTGTATCAGGTCTAGTAGTGTAAACCTCGAGCTTACCTTCAATTCCTTCAAGTGAGAAGTTTACGAAAGCACCTCTTGATTTTCCAATCCAGTTAACCTGCTGCTGCTTGATGTTCTCAGGGAAATCAACCTTGTCGAGGCCTTCAAGAAGCTTATCAGCATATTCTGTGATTCGAAGATACCAAACATCTTTCTCCTTCTGAATTACATCGCTGTCGCAGATATCGCACTTTCCACCCTGTGAATCTTCATTTGAAAGTACTACCTTACATGATGGACAGTAATTTACAAGAGTCTTGTCTCTGAATACGAGGCCTTTCTCAAACATCTTGAGGAAAATCCACTGTGTCCACTTGTAATAATCTTCCTGAGTTGTATCGATTGCACGACTATAATCAAAAGAGAAACCTACACTCTTAAGCTGAGTTGTGAATCTCTTGATATTTGCATCAGTAATCTGTCTAGGATGTGTATTTGTCTTGATAGCGTAGTTCTCAGTTGGAAGACCAAATGCATCGAATCCGATAGGGAAAAGTACGTTATATCCCTGCATACGGCGCTTTCTAGAGAGCACTTCGATTGATGAGTAAGCCTTAATATGACCAACATGCATTCCTGCTCCAGAAGGATATGGGAACTCTACAAGACCATAGAATTTTGGCTTGTCTGTTTTGTCGCTAGCCTGGAAGATACCATCTTTTTCCCAAGCTGCCTGCCATTTCTGTTCTATCTCTTTAAAATTATGTTTCATATCTCTATTCCACCTTAAATAAAATCAACTAGTGGAAATTATAATATTTAAAGGGGAGTTTTGCAATGAAAACTCCCCTTCTTTCTAGGAAAAATGACAATATTTAATCTTCTTCAGCACTATTTACCTTTGAAGCACGTCTTTCAATCTCTTTTGCCTGAACATCAGACGGTGCAGCTTCGTATCTAGCAAGCTCATATGAGAAAGTACCATAGCCACTTGTCATCGAACGAAGTGATGTGTCATATCCAAACAATTCAGCCATCGGAACTTCAGCCTGAATCTCAGTCTTTCCACCATCAACAGGATTCATTCCAAGTACTCTTCCACGACGTTTATTCAAATCTCCCATTACGTCTCCCGTATATGAATCTGGGACCGTAACAGAAAGTGATTCGATAGGTTCTAGAAGAACTGGATTAGCCTTTAATACTCCATCCTTAAATGCTCCTCTGGCAGCAACCTTAAACGCCATTTCAGAAGAATCAACCGGATGATATGAACCATCATAAAGTTCGCATGTAATACCTACGACAGGATATGCCGCAAGCGGACCAGCAAGAACTGCTTCTGCAAGTCCTTTTTCAACTGCTGGGAAGAAGTTCTTAGGAACTGCTCCGCCAACTACAGATTCTTTGAACTCGTAACCTTCATCCATATTTCCTGAAGGAGAAAATCTCATCTTTACATGTCCATACTGTCCATGTCCACCAGTCTGTTTCTTGTACTTATATTCGACATCTGAATTTCCACGAATAGTTTCCTTGAAAGCCACGCGAGGTTTCTTAAGTTCGACATCAACTTTGTACTTCTCTTTAAGCTTTGAAACAACCATATCGATATGTCTGTCACCGATACCGTATATAAGTGACTGACCATTTGCCGCATCATTTACAAGCTTAATAGTAAGGTCTTCTGCTGCAAGTTTGGCAAGAGACTGTGCAATCTTGTCTTCATCTCCTTTGTTTACAGCCTTATAACGCTTGTAAGTATATGGTGTAGAAATAGGTGTTCTAAGGTACAGAATAGGGTTCGCTTTAGTAGAAAGCGAATCTGTAGTAGAAACCTTAGATAATTTCGAAAGAGCTCCGATGTCACCTGCATGAAGTTCTTTAACTTCCTCCGCTTTGTTTCCGGTGAGCACGTAGAGCTTACCGATTTTTTCCTCTGTCTCTTTATGCTTGTTATAAAGAACATCATCTGTCTTAAGAACACCAGAGTTTACCTTGATAAGTGAATACTTTCCTACAAAAGGATCCACGATAGTCTTGAAGCAATATGCGCTCTTTGGTTTTGAGAAATCGTAATCTGCTTCGTAAACTTCGTTTGTATTAGCGTTGATACCCGAGATTTTTCTATCCTCTGGGCTAGGTAGATACTTAACGATATCTACCATCATTGTGTACATTCCTCTGCAAAGAGTATTAGAACCCATCATAACAGGAACGATATCATTGCTCGAAACATTTGCTCGAAGCGCCTGTCTGATTTCAGCCTCCGAGAACTCTTCACCATTAAAATATCTATCCATAAATTCTTCAGATGTCTCTGCAACAGATTCCATAAGGGCTTCTCGATATTTGTCGAGGTACTCTTTTGAATAATCTGGAACATCAGCATGTGAAACAGTGCCATCAGCGTTCCACTTCTTACCCATCTGCTGAATTACATTTACATATCCTACGAATTCACCATTCTCACGAACTGGTAAATGGAATGGAGCAATCTTCTTGCCATAAAGCTCCTGAAGCTCCTCTACGATTTCTCTGTAGCTGGCATCGTCAATATCCATTTCAGTAACGAAAACCATTCTTGGGAGGTTGAACTTGTCGCAAAGTTCCCAAGCTCTTCTCGTACCGACTTCGATACCATTCTTTCCAGAGATAACGATAATCGCGCTATCAGCAGCAGATACCGCTTCCTCTACCTCTCCTATAAAATCAAAATATCCAGGAGTATCTAAGAAATTGATCTTGACGTCATTCCAAATAATTGGAACAACAGATGTGTTGATAGAAAATTTGTTACTAATTTCAAGCTTGTCAAAGTCGCTAATAGTGTTTCCGGCATCAATTGTACCAGGTTTCTTAATCTGACCAGCGAGATAAGCCATCGACTCAATCAAACTGGTCTTGCCCGCCCCGCTATGGCCGAGTAGGACAACATTACGAATCTTGTCTGTAGTAAAAACATTCATGTCGAATCCTCCCTTCAACGTTTCTGATTATATAGTTAATTTTAATGATTATTTGAATTATTTACAACTAATTTTGTGATATTTGTATAGAAATAATTAACTTTATCTGACACAACATATCAAATAAATCCATTTGACAGATTGATATTTTTTCCCCGAAAAAACAACGTTTCTGTTAAACTAAAAGGGATTTAAGAAGGGAGCCATTATGGTAAAAGAAATTTCAAAATGTGACAACATTTCGGGCGAATTAATTCTGCCTAGCGACAAATCCATAACTCATAGAGCCATCATCTTAGGTTCTCTCTGTGACGGCGATGTAAAAGTATTCAATCCGCTTCTAGCAGAAGACACCATCTCAACTATGAACGCCATGAGAACGCTCGGCGTAAATATAGAAGAAAACGGCGACCATCTTTTGATTCACGGAGTAGGTCTAAACGGCCTGTCTCCAAAGGACTTCTCTCCTGTAATCGATTGCGGCAACAGCGGAACTACAATGCGACTTCTTTCAGGAATCCTCGCTGGTTTCCGCTTCAAATGTACACTCACAGGAGATGAATCACTAAGAAACCGTCCTATGGCTAGAATTACAGATCCGCTTTCCATATTGGGCGCTGATATCGAATCAAACGAGGGCAAAGCCCCTCTCAATATAAACTTCAACCGCCCGCTCATCCCTCCAAAGAGGAATCCTTTAATCGGCGGCGATATAAAAATTTACGTTTCATCAGCACAGGTGAAATCTGCAATTCTTTTCACTGGAATGTATTCTGATTCAAAGGTAAGTGTAACCGAGCCTCATAAATCACGTGATCACTCTGAAAGAATGCTCGAATACTTAGGCGCTCTCACTATGGTTTCTGGAAATCAGGTCACAATCTTTCCTTGCGATTCGCTAGAAGCCCGAGACATCTATGTGCCTCGCGATATTTCATCAGCTGCTTACTTTATAGCAGCAGCTGCGCTGAAAAAGCACGGAAGCCTAACATTACCAGGCGTGAATATAAATCCTACTCGATCTGGAATAATTGACGTACTAAATAAAATGGGTGCTTCAATCGAAATCAAGAACGAAAGAGAAATTTCAAATGAACCCGTAGCAGATATTACTGTTTCAGGTTCAGAATTAAACGGAGTAACTATAGAAGGTGAACAGATTCCTCTTCTAATAGATGAACTCCCAATAATAGCTGTAATAGGTGCCCTCGCACACGGAGAAACTATCGTACATGATGCCAAAGAACTAAGAAACAAAGAATCAGATAGAATCAAGCTCATCGTATCAAATTTAAGAAACATGGGAGTTCTAGCAGAAGAATACGAAGACGGATTTAGAATAATCGGCGGAATGCCACTCAAAGGCTGTGAAATCGAAACAAATAAAGACCACCGCATCGCCATGGCATTCTCCATAGCCGCCCTCTTCGCCGAAGGCCAAACCACCATAAAAGACGCAGAATGCGTAAACATATCCTACCCAGACTTCTATGAAGATTTGAAAACTTGCACTTCACATTAATGAAACCAGGTGCTAACAAGCAATTAAAAATTATAGTTTGATAAATATAAAAACAATAAAACATACCCTGAAAAAGTTTTTCATTTCTTTTTCAGGGTATGTTTTTTGTTTTTCACATAATAAAAGAAATACTTTTAATTACTTGTTAGCACCAGGTCTTCCACAGCACTGCTTATACTTCTTACCAGAACCACAAGGGCATGGATCATTTCTTCCAATCTTCTTTGGCTTAACAATTGTATGTGAAGCCTTCTGTGAATGAATGAGTTCCTTCTGCTCATCCTTTGAATAGAAAACATCCCATTCAGGAAGCTCATAAAGCCAAGGAGCATCAGCTTCAACCATGTTTCTGAAAAGCTTCTCTGGATCATACTTAAGAGAAACTTCTGTCTTCTCATCCATAGTCTCAATTGGGTTAGCCTTTACCAAGCTATCATTGATACCATCGAGGAATCCTGTCATCTCATGAACTGTAAGGCCAAACTTCTTAGCAAGATCAGCAACTGTTCCCTTTACTTCTGTATCTTTAGCTGCAAGGATTTCCTTGTAAACAGCTGTCTCTTTCTTGAAATAATCATCCCAGAATCTCTGAAGTGTATACTGATCAGCTTCTGCATTATATGCGCCTTCGCGCCATTCTTCTAATAAACTCATCGTCTATTCTCCTATCATTTGAAATTAAAAACCGAAGAATATAATAACATTATTTACGTTATATGTATACTTTTTATATACAAGAAAGCGAAAAATATGTATAATCTCCTACGGAGGGAAAATCATGAACAGAATTAAAAGAATCACAGCATTAATAGGAGTATTTCTCCTCGCATTTATGTATATTTTGACACTCTTCGCAGCAGTATTCGGCGATGCAAAAACTAGCCTCTTCTTCGAAGTGTCACTCGCACTTACAATCTTCATTCCATGTCTAATCTGGATCCTCGGATTGTTTGTAAGAATCAATAAAAAAGAAGATACAATCGAAGAAAACAACGAAGAAAATAATTAATAACGTATAACATTAAAAGGCAAAGCAATGAATATTGCTTTGCTTTTATCTTTACTTTGAAATTAAATCCTTATCCATTTTTACCATTAAAGAAGCAAGTACTACCACATTAATAATCATA
>DAISYI010000064.1:0-1783 GCA_036825385.1 Lachnospiraceae bacterium
TTGTCGTTTCGCTTACCGGAAAGTAATTTTGGGCTGGTGTACTTCAAAGATATCGAAATCAGTAATATTGAAGTACAAATCAGCATTTGTACTGCCATACTAACTTTTTCCATCAATTGGAAGTACAAATAAGCTTGATATGCTCCGCAAATGATAGAGAATGTACTTCCAACTTGCTTTTTTCCTTTGATTGGAAGTACAGGTAAGCAAGATATGCTCCGCAGATGCGAAAAATTGTACTACCATACTTGCTTTTACCTCTAAATGGCAGTACACGAGTGCAAAAACTGGGTCGGCCACGAGAATCAAAGCAAAAACAAATCAAACAAATAAAGCTAAGTAAACTATGCAAATATTGCAAATAAAAAAACCGCTTATCTTTCGATAAGCGGTTTATTTAATACTTTGTAATAAGCTAGATTACATTGCGTCTACAAGCTTTGTAAGACGAGATACTTTTCTAGCTGCGTTGTTCTTGTGGTAAATACCCTTGTTAGAAGCCTTTGCGATAGCTCCGATTGCAACTGAAAGAGCCTTTGAAGCTTCTTCCTTGTTACCAGCTGCTACAGCTGACTCTACATTCTTGATGTAAGTCTTAACTGCAGAACGGATGCTCTTATTTCTTTCGTACTTCTTCTTGTTTACAAGAACTCTCTTTTTAGCTGACTTAATATTTGCCAAAGCTGTCCACCTCCATGGTTTATTACTCTATATTCCATTCCGTATCGGAAAAGGACACGGACAATCCGATGCGGCATACATCTGATATAATAATCTCTACTAGGGGTGTTTGTCAAGTAAAGTTTTCACTTTTTATCACTATTTCTGACTCTTAAAACAATTCACTTTCCCATCGCCAAACACACTAATCTGCCCATCCCATTTTGTGCAGTAAATCTGCGCCTTTCGCCGCTTCATTCGCTTAAGCGCATCCTTGCCTGGATGACCGTACCTATTATGCTCTCCCGCCGAGATAATTGCAACACTTGGGGAAAAAGCTTTCATCGCAACTAAAGAATTCGACGCGTCAGATCCGTGATGCGAAGCTTTCCAAAGTCGCACGGCGCTGCGCTCAGCTCGGTTCACTGACTTAACGGAGCCATTCCAGATACTCGACTCCAAAGCCCCTTCCTCAAACACCTTCTCCTCTACTTCACTCGACATATCTCCGCCGAAGAAAGCTGCGAAGCCCTCACGCTCTAGAAAGAACCCCAAACTATAGTCATTCACATCATCTGATTCGAAGCCCGAATCAGGCCAGACGAAACGAATCGTAGACTCTTGAAAATCAAGTTCCTCCCCAGCGCAAACCAAATGAACCTCTACACCATTCCTCTCAGCCAGAGCACGCACTTCTGAAAAAGCTTCACTCTCATACACTTGCTTTGAAGTCACAATCTCACCAATCTCATACCCATCCTCGAGCACCTCTATCAAACCAGATATGTGATCCAAATCAGGATGAGTCACAAACCAGATATCTACATCCCCTATCCTATTTGATTTAAGATACGGAAGAATCGTATACTTCCCAACTTGCTTCTCAGACGTACTTCCGCCATCGACGAATAGGTCAACTCCATCACCGAGTGAAATATGAATCCCATCACCCTGTCCGACATAAAGCATGTCGACAGAGAAACCTCTCGAAGGTGCAATCAGAAACATCCCCAGAAGCAAACACACCGCAATAACCTTCACTCGCTTTCTAAACCGATAGAAATCCCTAAATACCAGAACCAAAACGAGATAATAAATAAACATCCATTTCAGATCAGGCTTT
>DAISYI010000064.1:1839-6010 GCA_036825385.1 Lachnospiraceae bacterium
AAACGGCAATCTAGTCGAGAAATCAGCCACCGCTTCGAAACCATAGATTGCCAGATGAACAAACCCAAGTAACAAACCGGACAAAAGCCTCTCGCCAATCAAATACAAGAGTCCACCCACTAACCCCGCCATCAAAAGAAACGGAAACAGAGGCATCAACAACATATTTACAAAGACACTGTAAGTCGGAACCTCATAGAAGAAATAAGCCACAATCGGCGCAGCAAACAGCTGAATCAGGCCAACCACGACCATATAGATACCAAACCTCTCCCAAATCTTCAGCCTAAACCTGTCCGCCCGAGTCTCGCGACGTCGCCTATCATTCCACCGCCTGCGAATCCTACTTATGATACTCCTCCTCGCCGGAAGAGCTACCCCAATCACGCCATAAACTATCCCAAACGAAAGCACGAAGGAAGAATTCATCGCCAGAAATGGATTTCCAAACAACATCATAAACCCAACCGCCGCAAGAGCAGTCAGCGCATCATACGCCTCACCCAAATATACCGCAACTACAGAAATCACGAAGCACCAAACCGCACGCCGCGCCGACACACCATTACCGCATAACCGCCCATAAAGCAACGCAAACACAGACGCAACCAGTCCACTCCATAAGAAACCGACGCCCATTCTCCGAAGCCCCTTAAACGCCCCATTACTCACGCACGAGACATGCGTACCAGAAATCGTAAGAAGCGCAAGAATCCCCGCCAGTCGAAACAACTCCTTCACCGTATTAATCCCTGCTTCCTTCTCCCCAGTACACATCGTCGCGATAACTCGCCCCTCCTCTCCAGGAAGCGCCTCACGATACGCGACAGTCAATCTCTCCCTTAGCCCATGCAGAAATCTTCCCACGGAAAAAGCAGGTCGACTCAACACTTTCATTTTCGGTCCAAACATCACATAATAAATTCCTAGACCGTAGCCATTTCTCCTTTCATCATAAGCCCCCTCGTTCTTCGCCTCTCGAAGCAGGCTCACCTCACCCTTCGCAGAAACCCTATCACCTATATCAGCACACACCTCATCCACATAGATATACGCACCACCCAAATTTCTCTTCTCCTTCGTTTCCTTAAGTAGAATCCGATACCCCTTCTCCGTCCGATTAATCTCATCTACTACACCTTCCACCTCTATATACTTCTTCGATGAAATATACTTTTCCAGTTTCTCCACACGCCGAGTCTCATGCTTTCCAAGCAGAACCCCCATTAAACCTGCGCAAACGAAGATCAATAAAAAAATTCTTTTCTCTGGCAGGTCTACATACTTATGCAAATATAGAAATGCATAAATACATAGACCCATTCCCAAAGAAAAGAATAGTATGTTTTTCATCAATATAAAGTACAGAAATGAAACGAATATAAGAAACGAATAACCTAATACACGTTTCAAATAAACACTCCTATTTCTCGTCCATATCACCTGCGTTTAGGATAAGAGATTCATCTGAAAGATAAAGAGCATCTTTATTCTCAGAATTACCTGAAAGTCGTAAGTTCTTACCGCCTACAGAAATCTGAACTCTCTTTACTCGCTGAAGTGAACAGAGCGAGTTTACAATAGCGTAAACCTTCAATTTCAGCATATCATCTGAAACATTGTCTACAAATGAAGTTCCGAGATTCAGATAGCATACACCATCAGCCACATAAATGTTCAAAATCGATGTGTTAGAAGAAAGCGCAGCAACCGCATTCTTAGGCTTAGGCTGCTCAGCGAGATACTTCATAACAACTCTCTCGAGTGACATATTACTAGCGTATGAAACCTCTCTCTTCTCATAAATGAGACCAGAACCATCCTTTGCAGGATAGAACAGATTAAGCTTCGCAGTCTGAGAAACCGACTCATCGCCTGCGAGACTGAGTACAAAAGAATCCGCATTCATAGGACCTACAATACTCATATCAGAACCCACAGTAAGCGGTTCATGCTCGATTTCAAAGTTTACAGAGAGAACCTCTTCAACCTGCAGAAGTGTTAGAACGATACACGCTCTAGTCAGAGTCTCCTCCACACCCTGAAGATTCTCATAAGTTCTATCAAATGAAAGAGTCAAATCTCCAGTAGCATCATTGAAACGATAATCCTGGAAATGAATCTTTCTAGAAATCGGACGCATCAGACTTCCGTCCTTCGACTTCTTCTTCATCTCAGAAATCAAAAACTCAATCTGATCAATTGCAGTACCATCTTCCATCTTAATATTCTCGCGACCGACGCCGTTCATCTTGTCATTCAAATCATAGATGACATACTTGGTCGTCTTCACCTTCGGCGAAGTACATCCGGTAAAAAGCATTGAAACGCTCATCACCATCACTAGGAGCATACTTACTATTCTCTTCATACAGTATCTCCTTTCGAAACATATTTAAGCGGAATACGTACATCAAATGTAGTTCCTCTGTCGACAATAGATGACACTCTAATCTCACCATCATGAAGAGCGATAATCTCCTGAACGATAGCAAGCCCGAGTCCAGTTCCACCGATTTCTCTCGAATGAGATTTATCTACTCGATAAAATCTCTCGAAAATATGTGCAATAGAATCTTCCGGAATACCCATACCAGAATCTTCTACCTTGATATATGCATAACTCTTATCCGAATTCAAAGTAACATGGACGTATCCATTTTCTTTGTTATATTTAATTCCATTCTCAACCAGGTTCATAAGAGCCAGTGAGAACTTAACCTCATCTACATCACAGACTACAGGTCTAAATGACTCGATAACGAGCTCGACATTCTGCTTCTCTGCGAGCGGACGAAGTCTCTTAAGCAAGTTTTCAACCAGCTTCGATGTTCAGAGCCGCACCAGTCTTGTCCAAACGAACAAGCGACAGAAGATCATTAATAATCTGAGTCTCTCTATCAATCTCAGTAGTAATGTCCGCCATGAATTCCTTGTACATATCGATAGGCGCACCATCGAATGAATTGATAGAATCGGCGAGAACCTTAATTGAAGCAAGCGGTGTCTTCAACTCGTGAGACACGTTGGAAACGAACGCTTCTCTAGACTCTTCGACTGTATCCGCTTTTTCCCTAAAGCGGTCGAACTCGTTTAAAAGTTCCTCTGTCTCAGTGAAGTGCGGCTTGTACTCGCCGGCCTTACCAGTTTCTCTGAGGTCGTGAATACGCGCGGCGAGCTTCGAAACAGGTGATGTGTAGCGCTGTGAAATCACAATAGCTACGGCTGCAACGAGGATTGCTGCGATAAGTGACACTTCCAAGAGGAGGTTTCGAATGAACTTGATTTCCTGAACGACATCCTCTGTCGAACGAGTGATAAGAAGCACTCCTTCGATTCCACCATTGGCGTCAGCGCTATCCGATTTCACCTCAACCGTCTTCGTATCAGCAAGCTTTTCTGTTTTCTTCAAGGAATAAATAGGTACAGCGACGATTACTACGTTGTTATCATCATCTGTAAAGACTGTAGACTCGCCCTTCAAAGCTGAAAGCGCATTGTCCCAAAGCAGAGTCTTTCCCTCGTCGACACCGTATGTATCCTTCACAACTCTAAGGTTGTAATCCGCGATTACGATTCGACCAGAGTACGCATTTCCGAGCGCAACGAGCTCTGCATTTATGAAATCTACGGTAGGGTCCTCTATATATCCAGTTGTCTTGATCTGATTCGTCAGAAGCTGCGCCTGCGACTGAATCATCGTCACGTTTCTATTAATCGTACGTTCACGATAGATTGGCACAGCAAAAAGACTGATAATCAACACTGGCACAATAGTACAGAGGATTATTACCATGAAAATATGAAACTTTAGACTATGTATAAAACGTTTCAAAATTCTTTACTTCCCTTAAACTGTGTAATAGTAACCCATGCCCCACTTTGTGTGGATATAACGTGGTTCTCCAGGGTTCACTTCGATCTTCTCGCGAAGTCTTCTGATGTGAACATCTACAGTTCTGGCATCACCAGGGTAGTCTGCTCCCCATACTTCCTGGAGGAGAGCATCTCTGCTGAATACCTTACCTGGATTCTTAAGGAAGATGTAAATCATATCAAACTCTTTTGATGTGAGGTTGATTTCCTGATTCTTTATGAAAAATCTTCTATTCTCAAGATTCAAACTGACATCTCCACTTGCAAGGATCGCTGCATCGGATTCTTCCTCTTT
>DAISYI010000064.1:6020-9379 GCA_036825385.1 Lachnospiraceae bacterium
GCCATACGACGCATGATAGCTTTGATTCTGGCCTTCACCTCAAGAATATTGAAAGGTTTTGTGATATAGTCGTCCGCACCATATTCGAGACCGAGAATCTTGTCGATATCCTCACTCTTTGCAGTAAGCATGATGACAGGAACCTTGCTAGTCTCACGGATGTTCTGAAGTACAGTGAATCCATCCATCTTAGGAAGCATGACATCGAGAAGTATCATGTCGTATTTATTTGAAGTCGCGAGATTATAAGCCTCTTCGCCATCATAAGCGCAATCGACTTCCATCCCGTCCTGCTCCAGGCTAAACTTGATGCCCTTCACAATAAGCTTTTCATCATCTACAACTAATACTCTCTTAGACATTTCTAATCCACCTTTATCAGATTCTCTATTTTATCGAAGACGCCGGTCTTGATTCCGGGAATCTTCATAATATCCTTCGCGTTTTTAAACGCTCCGTTCTTCTCTCTGTATTTGATAATGCAATCCGCCTTTGACTCACCTACACCCGGTAGTTTCATGAGTTCATCACGAGACGCGGTATTTATATTAATCTTCCCATCCGCTTCATTCGAAGAAGCCGAATCACTAGAAGATGTCGATTTACTTTCCTTCGACTCTTCATATTCTTTCTGGGAAAAAACATAAATCTTTTGCCCGTCCTCTACCTTCGACGCTTGGTTTATATTTCCAACGTAAGCATCTTCTGATAGTCCACCAGCTTTCTCGATTACATTTACTACTCGAGAATTCATCTTTACTTTGTATACACCTGGGGATTTTATAGCACCTTCGATATCTACATATATAAGATTAGATTTTGATTCAGAACGGCTAGATTCAAGTTTTGAATCTGCGGCTTTTTCCGAAGCCTGTTCTGTTTTCTTCTCAATATAAGATTTCTTTCGTCCACCACATCCGGTTACACAAAATACGCAACACAAAAACAAAACCAGAAGATTTCCGGTTTTGTTCTTTGATATAGCTTGTAACATAAACCTCCTCTCAGAGGTCTTTCCTGCCTTGAAACAATTCTAATAAAATATTACAAAAGTTACAAGATTTTTCTACGAACTTTCTTATGATTCGAGGAAGGAAATCTGTTCGCGAAGTACCTCTGGCACTTCTGTTCCTTCATGTTCAAGCTTCTTAATAATATTTAAAATAGGTCGTAACTTCTCGTTTGTCTTTGTTTCATATTTGTTAAGCTCGTTCTGATACATTGGGATGCTCTTGAGCTTCTCACGATACTGCGCTGAGAATGGGCAGTATGTGAAGAGGATTCGACGAGCTACCTTGTTCATCATCGGACTTCCGTTTGATTCTGAATTCATAAATACGACGTAATCCATTACGAATTCACGACGGAGGTTACTTCCTGCTTTCTGGATCTGTTTCTTGATCTTCTCTTTCTGTTCAGCGTTCAGTTCTCTGTTCTTTCTGTAGAACTGCATATAATCGTTGTACTCTGAAGTAAGCGAGAGATCCTTTAGATCGTTCCAGTGAACGCCCTGTTCTGTCTTCGTAATTTCCCATCTGTATTCGCCACAGAGTGCAACCATGCTCTTCATGAGATCTTCTGCGAGGAAGACTGGGCAAAGCATACGTGCATGTGAATCACGTCTCTTTCCTTCAATTTCCTGCCAAAGTGCTGGTCTCGTTCCTACGTTCGGGAAGAGAATTACTCGAGGCATAACTTCTTTCGCGATGACGAGGTTTTTAATCTCAAGCTCTGGGTTGTTGTATTCTACGTCGCGGCGGAAGATGTATTTGT
The DNA here is from genome assembly GCA_036825385.1 of Lachnospiraceae bacterium. GTDB lineage: Bacteria > Bacillota > Clostridia > Lachnospirales > Lachnospiraceae > Lachnocurva. The sequence continues at coordinate 7,794 of DAISYI010000064.1, forward strand.
CGATACCTTTGATTCTGTCTAGGATATCTGATACTTTCTCGAATGACATGAATGACTTCGAGAGGTCCGTCATGACGTTTGTACTATCGAAGAATGGCTGGTACGAACTAATTCGTCCGAATGTCATTCTGTTACCCATCTTGAAGAGGTTGTTAAGCTCGTATTTGAATTTCTCTTTGGAGTCTTTCTGCATCTTCTCAAATTCGGCGTCTGTAATATCGCCGTGCATAAGCTGTTCGCGAAGGAATGCATCGAAGTCCTGTTCAAATTCGTTTCGTGATGGCTGTACTTCTCCATCCATGATCATGTTGAGCCACTGGTAGATTGTGACAATCTGGCCGTTTGGATCTGGCGCATATGATGTCATCATTCTATAGAGCGTCTCTGTGTTCTCAGCACCTGCAAGTTCTTCATCGAAGAATCCGTAGAGAAGGAACATTACAACTTCTGGAGGAGTTCCCTGTGGGTCCTCTCTGGTCTTCAAGAAGCAATTTGGATAGATGTCGAAGAATGCGTCGACTAGTTTCTTTCTGATTCGACGGATTTCATCTGTTACGTTTCTTCTATCCGGAAGTGCTTTGTATTCGGTAACAAGCTTCTTGATTTCGAGCATTTTCTCGCTTTCGATATCGGAGAAAGCGAGGATCGTATCCATTGCGTTTGTGATGAGTGGTACTTCACCGTTTTCATCCATAGCACCAGGTGCGAGGCTGCTCTTTACGGCATTGAGTTTTACGTTTACCATTTCGAGTTCAGTGTTGAACGCTGATGATTTTTCCGCGAACGCCTTTGATGACTCGATGAGTTCGAGGATGGCTTCATCTATCTTCATTTTGATGTCGTTCATCTGGAAGATTACGCCGATTGAGATGGATGGTGAGATTGCGTAGTAGCGTGTCGCGATTGCTTTCTCGTTCTCTTTCAGACTTTCTAAATAGTCGAGCTGCCAGTCCTGAAGTAGGACGTCTCTTTCTGGCGCTTCGAAGTCATTGAGTTCGGAAAAATCTTTTGGCTCTACTCCTGCTTTTTTGCATGTGATTGGGTAATCTGAGAGTTCGACCATTACTCTATCGTATTCGCCTCTGACTTCATCGAAGAAGCTGTCGTATGCGTAGTAGGCAGCGAGTGTGTTCTGTACTGCTTTTACTGCAAGCATTGGGGCGATTTTTGCATTGGTTTCGATGATCTTCTGGATACTTTCGTTTCCTTCGTTTGGATATGAATAAATGGCGCCATCAGTGGCAGCGACATACTTATATCTGTATTTCTCACCTGCTGTTTCTGACAGCCCGATTAGTGAACCCTGTGTGAATGTCATGGTCTGGTTTCCAATCTGAACCATTACCTGGCCTTTGAGTACGAGTTCTGCTGTTGTCACATCCTGTTCAGGTGAATGTATAACCTGTCCTTTTGTAATACTTACTAATGCCATTTATAATTAACTCCCATCTATAATGGTTTAAAACAGTTTAATCTGATTTTAGTATACATTATTTATCGAGTTTCCTCAATTGAAAAAGCCCCACTAGGTCAATGTCATTAAGTTAAGATGATACAAAAAGATCTTTATATCAAAATGATATAGA
>DAISYI010000065.1:0-275 GCA_036825385.1 Lachnospiraceae bacterium
GTTCCTTCATTGCAGAGCGGACCGTTAAGCACGGCACGCTCCTCTTTGTTCCCTAACGTAAAGAGATGATCCCTTTCCTTAAGCTTCTTAATAAAATCATTACCATCTCTTCTGATATTACGAACAGCGACTTTTGCATCTTCGCCTCTCTTCTTAATATCTTTTGCAAGCTCTTTACGTCTTTCTTCTGTAAGTACAGGGAATGAAAGACGGATAACCTTACCATCATTGATAGGGTTGATACCGATATCTGAAAGCTCGATAGCTTTTTCGAT
>DAISYI010000065.1:367-1427 GCA_036825385.1 Lachnospiraceae bacterium
GAGTTTCTGTCATTCGAGTAGCAAAATCTTTTAATCTCTCGTCCATAGTTCCTCCTATACGGTTACTGTAGTACCGTTAAACTTATCATTAACAGCATTTACAATTCCATTTTCTTCCTGTAATGCAAATATCTTAAGTGGAATCTTATTCTCCATGCACATAATTGATGCAGTGAGATCGATTACGCCAAGCTTCTTATCAATTACTTCCGAAATTGAAATAGTTTCGTACTTCTTAGCATTAGGATTTACCTTAGGATCGCTATCATATACGCCATCAATTGCTTTTGCAAGAAGCATCATATCGCATTCTGTTTCAATTGCTTTAAGTGCAGCACCTGTATCTGTAGAGAAATATGGATGACCAGTTCCACCAGCAAAGAATACTACTTTATTTGCTTTAAGAGATTTCATCGCTTCATCATATGAGTAAAGCTTTGTAAAAGCTCCTACAGCAAATGGAGTGAATACTTCTGTTTCCATCCCGCATGTCTCAAAGATTTCTGATACATAAATACAGTTCATAACTGTAGCAAGCATACCAATCTGATCTGCCTTTGGACGACGGATTTCGTTTCCTGTTCTACCTCTCCAGAAATTACCACCACCGATGACAATTCCTACTTCGATTCCTTTGTCTACAAGTTTCTTCACTTCATTACCAACTACACGTACTGTGTCAGCGTCGAAACCTGTTTTTTTCTCTCCGGCAAGTGCTTCACCACTTAATTTTAAAAGTACTCTCATTTTTATCCTTAATATTAATTAATATCGAATACGCTCTGCATATCAACATCAGCATAAGCCTGTGATACAAGACCTTCAATAACAGCACCATTGTTGATCTGTACTGAACGTGACTTGATGTTACCCATAACTACAGCAGATGTGTCAACAACTACAGGTCCCTGTACATCGATGTCACCCTTAACGGCTCCAGCGATAACAGCTGAAGTAGCAGCGATATTTCCAACGATTACAGAACCAGCACCAATCTTAGCTGTACCTGTTGTAGAAACTTCACCTTCAATCTTAGCATTGTCAGCGAAGAATTCGCTTG
>DAISYI010000065.1:1437-3042 GCA_036825385.1 Lachnospiraceae bacterium
CCGTTACACTTAACGTTACCCTTAACTGTTCCTTCAACATTGATAGAACCAGCTGATTCCATATCACCAGTGATTGTCATTCCTCTAGTGATTTCAGCCACTTCGTCAGAGATGTTTGTTGCATCAATCTTAGCATCTGTAAATACGTTTGTTGTATTCTCTTCCATTCTATTTTCCTCTCTTGTGTAAGATACTGTCTCGTTTTTCTCGATTTTGACATCGTTCTCTTTTAATGTAGCAGGTTCTGACACCTTTGATGCAACCTGCTCAAGAAGTCCATCAAGTTTATCAAGTTCTGAATCTACGTCTACATCCTCATCAAGAGTGTTTACCATGACATCGTCCTGGTTTTCCTTTTCTTCACCTGTAAGTTCATCTACAGCGTCTGCGAAGTCTTCCTTAAAGTCTTTAAAAAGTCCCATAAGCCTCTCCTCTATACATATTAGTTTTGAAGTGTGACGTGCTGAATCAAATCAGTATCATCACTAATTGGTATTATAATCGCTCCTTTGCTCTGAAGCGATTCAATCAATTTCGGTAATGCTTCAACCGTTTTATCTTTATCTGCGGCATCATGCAATAGAACCACCGACGTTTTGTATTTTACCACATCATTCATAACGTTTTCAATAAGTTCGTCAGACGTATATGCTTTAGATGTAGCATCTCCACTGGAGATATTCCAGTCGAAATATTTGATACTATTTTTGTTCAAAAAATCAATGAAGTAAGTCATATCCTGACCGGATACTTTATTAGATGATCCACCCGGAAATCTGTAGAGCTTACAATCTACACCCGTTTTCTTCTGAATCAAATCATGGATTCTCTGATAATCGTTTTTAAAAGAAGAAAGGGATGCATATACATCCTCATATTTGTGGCTGTATGAATGCATCCCAATTGTATGACCTTCTTTGACAATGCGTTTATACATAGCAGTGGCTTTATTGCCTTTACGACCATTCACGAAAAAAGTCGCTTTCACTCCATAATCATCAAGAATATCGAGGATTCTGCTAGTATTCTTACTAGGGCCATCATCAAAGGTCAAATAGACTTTTAATGTATCGTTTGGATTTGCAAGGTTTGCTTCTCCTGTACCTGAATCAGAAAGAGTCAGCGTACCGATATCACTTTTATTTGCTGTATAAGTCCTATTTAATTTGCTTTCTTCTACTTTCTTCAGTCTTACGTTGAAATTCAACATACTGATTACAAGTATTACATTACAAACAAGAGAAACAAAAAGAGCAATAATTACAAAGCTCACAAGAAAGCTCTTCATTTTTCTCACTCTATTCTGTTTTGTTCTCTTAAGCTTTACAGCGTCTTTCTCTTCTGCCATAAAATTCTCCTAAAAAAGGCACTATATTGAATATAGTGCCTTTGCAAGAAAACTTATATTAACCGTTAATCTGCTTAGCAACTTCTTCAGCAAAATTCTCCTGCTTCTTCTCAATTCCTTCGCCTGTTTCAAAACGAACGAATGAAGTAAGCTCAACTTCTGTACCAGCTGCAGCTGCTACGCTTTCAATGTACTTCTGTACTGACTGCTTACCATCTTCAGCCTTAACATAAACCTGGTCAAGAAGACATACTTCC
>DAISYI010000065.1:3052-6714 GCA_036825385.1 Lachnospiraceae bacterium
TGAAGATCTTGTTAAGTCTTCCCTTGATCATACCAGCCTTAACGTTCTCAGGCTTAGCTGATTCTTTAGGATCATTCTCAATCTGAGCTGTGATGATTTCTGTCTCATGGTTGATGTAATCCTGATCGATATCCTTCTCTGTAAGGAACTTAGGAGCCATAGCTGCAATCTGCATAGCTACGTTCTTAAGAGCTTCCTCAACCTCAGCAGTTACGTTTCCGCACTTAGCTGAAAGAAGAACAGCGATTCTACCACCACCGTGAACATATGAAATAACAGCGCCATCTTCAGCTGTAAGCTTCTTAAATCTTCTGATAGAAAGTTTCTCACCGATAACAGCGATTTCTTCAACGAGTGCTTCTGATACAGTCTTTGAAGAATCCTTGTTCCACTTCTCTTCCATGAAAGCATCGAGATCAGTTGCGTTTGAAGCAAGTGCCTGATCTGCAACTTCCTGAACGTATGTCTGGAACTTCTCGTTCTTAGCAACGAAGTCTGTCTCTGAGTTAACTTCAACAACAGCAGCTTCCTTTGTTCCGTTTGATGCAACGTAGCAAAGACCTTCTGCAGCTACTCTGTTAGCTTTCTTCTCAGCCTTAGCCATACCATTTTTTCTAAGAAATTCGATAGCTTCTTCCATGTTACCGTTTGTTTCGTTAAGTGCTTTCTTGCACTCCATCATTCCGGCACCACTTGTCTCACGAAGTTCTTTTACCATAGATGCTGTAATAGCCATTTTTATCCCTCCATATTTAAACGATAATATATTTTTGAGTCGAATTACTCAGCCTTAGCTGTCTGCTCTTCACCCTGCTTAGCTTCGATAACTGCGTCAGCCATAACTGATGTAAGAAGCTTAACTGCACGGATAGCATCATCGTTACCAGGGATAACATAATCAAGTTCGTCTGGATCGCAGTTTGTATCAGCAATACCGATAACTGTAATTCCAAGAGCCATAGCTTCCTTGATACAGATTCTTTCCTTCTTAGGATCTACGATGAAGATAGCATCTGGGATTCTCTTCATATCCTTGATACCGCCAAGGTTCTTGTTAAGCTTTTCAAGCTCTTTCTTAAGTCCAAGTACTTCTTTCTTAGGAAGAACGTCAAATGTTCCGTTCTCTTCCATCTTCTCAATCTTCTTAAGACGTGCGATACGGCTCTGGATTGTCTTGAAGTTAGTAAGCATACCACCAAGCCATCTCTCGTTTACATAGTACATTCCACATCTAGCAGCTTCATCGCGAACTGAATCCTGAGCCTGCTTCTTTGTACCTACGAAAAGTACTGTACCACCCTGAGCTACGATATCGTATACAGCGTTGTATGCATTGTCGATAAGACCTACTGTCTTCTGAAGATCGATAATGTGGATACCGTTTCTCTCTGAATAGATGTATGGAGCCATTTTAGGGTTCCATCTTCTTGTCTGGTGACCAAAATGTACACCTGCCTCAAGTAACTGTTTCATTGAACAAACACTCATTTTTTTACCTCCAAAAATGGTTAATCTTCCACGCGGATCAATTCGCTTCACTACAGAAAAAACTCTCTTTCTGCACCGGTTCGGCGATCACCTACGTGTGTTTAAACTACAAACATACGGATGATACCATAAATCACCCTGTTTCGTCAACGACTTCTAGTAATAATCTTTGCAATATCCTGATATGAACTTCCATCCGGAATATTAAATGTACCAGGATTGATTCTCTGAGAATATCCATTTGAGCAAAGATATGAATCAAATTCTTTATCGTTATCAATAAGTCCCATGCTCTTCAAGCTTTTTGATACAGTCCATGAACTGTCTCCAGAATTTACGACAAAGCGTTTAATACCTTTCTCAGTTTTAACTTCCTGCTGGGATACTTTACTCGCTGTATTAGTAAGAGTTTTTACGATATCATCAAGCGGTTTAGCTGCTTCATCAACCTGCTTATTCGCATCGTCTATCTTCTGTTCAGCCTTCTCTACTCTTTCTTTAGCTTCCTGTTTAGCTTTCTCCAAAGCCTTTTTCTCAGTTTGTTTTTTAGACTCAGAAGTTTTTTCCGATTTCTTCGAATCTTCTTTCTTCGAAGAAGTCTTCTCTTCATTCTTCTTCTGATCTGACGAAATCGTACCATCAGCCTTCTCAGAAAGTGTGTAACCACGCTTAATTGCCTCAGCCTTTAGTGTTTCATCAGAAATTTTGGGTTTATAGAAGGAAAAAGCTACAAGAAACATAAGAGAACTTATAATCAGGCCTACGCCTAGTCCTCTTAAATAGTATTTCATCTTCATAATTCACACCAACCTTATTTATTAAACAAGCCAAGAACCAACTTGATTTCTCCGAGGCCCAGTCCAAGTTTCTTTGCAATTTCAACTTCTGAATAACCCGCTTTTGCAAGTTTAAGAATCTCTGAATTTGCATTTGAATCTTCTTCTGACGCCTCTTCCTGATTAGTGTCGTATTTTCTTATGAATTCTTCTTTTAGAGATTCTAGTTCTACTTCTGGAATTTCAGTTTCAACTTCTTCTATAACGATATTCTGTTTCTCTTCAATCTCATCTTTAAGATTTCTAAGAACACTTTCCATCTCATTAATCTGATTTGTAAGTTCAGTAATTTTTTCCTGCTTTTTATTAAGCATGTCGTACATGAACATTATTTCGTCATGAGATTTATTCATAGAAGTCAAAACTGTATCTGAATATTGACTTATCTCTTTGATTTTGTCATTTGTTTCTTTATCAGTTTTACGTTCCAAATCCTCGAATGATTCATTTAAACGATCTTCGATAGATGATTTAATCTTTTTCTCAGATACCTTTAGTTCTTTATCTAGAATCGTCTTGATTTCAGCCTGACTCATCTTCTGAATCTCTTCTACATCATTTGACGACAGTCCCTTTGTAATAAAGAAACTGCCGCCAACAGCTAAAATACCGATCAAAAGAACCGCTATTTCAAGTCCTGCCATGTTTTCTCCTTAGATCTTCACGTCGAATGGTTTTTCGTTTTTTTTATACATCTTACCTTCGTCGTGCTTCTTCTCTTTTTCGTCTTTCTTTTTCTTCTTACGCTTATCAGGTCTCTTGTAGATTACTCCACTTCCATCATCATCCAAATTCTCAGTTTCAGTCTGGATATTTCCATGGACCTGAGTAGATTCCTGCTGTCTTTGAATATCTGCCACATTCTGCATCATACTCTGCTGTAGAGAAGACTTATTGTCCTGCTGCGACTGGAGATGTGATATCTCGTTCGCATTTTGAATCATTCCGTTAAATTCAACCGGCCGAAGTTGCATAATCTCTCCCCTTTCTAGACTACAGTACTTTTCCTTTTACATATTTGTAAGAATTCCTAAGTAATCCCCCATTACATTTCTCATTTTAGAAAGCGCTTTAGTATGAAGCTGTGATACTCGAGATTCTGATACTGAAAGAATCTGACTTATTTCTTTGAGCGTCATCTCTTCATAATAGTATAGTAAAACAACTTGTTTTTCTTTCTCTGTAAGTACTTCTAACGCTTCAGTAAGCTTAAGTTTAAGCTCGTCTTTTGAAACCTTCTCTTCTGGCTGTATAAAATGTGAATTTCTTTCTGTTTCCATTGCAGGTTCTGTGCCTGATTCAACGAATTCATTTAAAGAAATATCCTTAAAAATAAAA
>DAISYI010000065.1:6724-9333 GCA_036825385.1 Lachnospiraceae bacterium
TCTGCCAATCTGTCATTTCCTCTTCGCTTATACCAAGCTCAAGAGCAATTTCTGCATCTGTAGCAGCATGACCAGTTCTGGCTTCGACTTCCTTTGAAGCAGCTTCAATCTTCTTCTGCTTCTGTCGAATCGTCCTAGGAATCCAATCCATTTTACGGATTTGATCAAGGATAGCTCCTCTTATTCTTAGAGATGCATATGTTTCAAATTTTACACCCTGCTCCATATCGAATCTATCAATAGCATCGATAAGACCAAAGACTCCGTATCCACACAAGTCGTCAAACTCGACATTCTTGCCCAGGTACATATTCATTCGACCTGCGACCACTTTGACGAGAGGAGCATATTCAATAATAATCTGCTCTCTTAATTCTTGTGTGGGTTTCTTCTTATACGCATCCCATAGCTTTTGCTTGTCATTCTCGTTCATGTTCTGCCTCCGAAAGCGAAATCAGTTATTCATTTACTGATTCTGTTTCAGACTCCTCATCTTCCTCGGAAAGTGCTGCCTCTATTTCAGACATGTCATCTAACCCACCTGTAGTTTCTGTGAGGGCTTCTTCCTGTTCCTGCTGTTTAATAGTTTCATCCATGTCTATCTTGAATGTTCGATCGATAACAACTCGAACAATAACACCAAGAATATAAAAGATTAAAGCAACCAGCGCAAATCTCTTTACAAAAACCCCAAAATCTACGCCTTGAAGTATTGAAATGACGCACATAAGACCGCTAGCAAATAAACATATAATAATTGGTAACGGTTTTGTATTTGTCTTTGTATTCATATTTCTTTCACTGGCTTTCCAACGGCTTTAATAAGATACTTACCCGTTTCACTGTAAATCTCAACTGTACGACCATAATTCAGACCACAATCTTCAGCCAAAATCTTAATTCCTAATTCTTTTAGCTTCTTTTTTGATGCAGCCTGATTCTGTTCGCCTATATTGATTGCGGATGTTGCATTACCTGCTAGAGCGAACATCTTCGCCCCGCCTGCAATTTTTGCTACCAAACGTGTTTTTGAAGCTCCTGCTTTCACCATCTGGTTTACCAATTCTTCAATTCCAGTATCAGCAAATTTAGCTATGTTGGAATTGTTACGAATGGCGGTACTATCGGGAAGCATTACATGCGCAAGTCCTGTAATCTTAGTAACAGGATCATATAATGCCACCCCGACGCACGAGCCAAGTCCGATTGTAGTCAATGCATCCGGCTCTTTACAGATTTTTAAATCCGCCATACCGACTTTTATCATCTGACCCATAGACTCTTCTGTCCTATCTACTCAAAAGAAATTCCTAAAGATGAAAGAATCTTCGCGAAAGATTCCTCATCTGGCATCAAAATAAAGTAGCCATCAATCGAACCATCTCCACCGATTGCCGTCTTAATCATAAGTGCTCTATCACTAATTAGACCAAACTGAACCGCTGGTACTGAAAGAATTGCAGCTGCCATATCGATTGAAACAGATGGAACCGTTGGGCTAATAGTAAGATTTGTAAGTGATGAAATCGCTGAAAGATATGAACCAGCGATAATATTACCTACTTCTCTAAGAGCTGAAAGATCCATATCATCAAACTCTTTGTCATCTTCAGGATCTCTCATCATAAGAAGGTTAACCATCTTATGCGCAGACTTCATATCCATGATAAACATCATGCTACCATCAATGTCTGCTTCTACGCCCAGCATAATACCTACAACAATCTGTTCTTCAGAACCAATCGCCTCTCCAAGTTTCTCAACTGGAAGCAACTCAACCTTAGGAACACCCATATCCATTTTTAGATTCAGCATATTAGAAATAGCTGTTGTAGCATTGCCAGTTCCTATATTTCCAATCTCACGTAAGACATCTATATACATGTCATTGAGCTGATCAAGATTTGTCATTAATTACTCCTATCTAACTATAGGATAAGGAGAAATATTATTTCTCCTTATCTTTTGGAGATTCGCCTGCGACCTTATCAATATCAAAGATTGAAATCAGTCTATCTCCATCCTTACCAATTCCATTAATGAAGTTTCCCTTTGTTTCCTTCATATTAGAAACATTTCTATCAATATCTGATTCACCAAGAGATACAACCTCATTGACAGAATCTACAATCACGCCAACAAATCCCAGTTCTTCAACTTTCAAGATGATAATTCTAGTTGAGTTAGTGAACTGGTCATCTTCGATGCCCATCTTCTTTCTAATACTCATTACTGGAACTACCTCACCACGAAGATTGATAACTCCTCTATAATGTTCCGGAGCCTTCGGAACTCTTGTAATTGAAGAGAGTCGAACGATATTATCTACGAAAGAAATATCAATTCCATAATGTTCACCGCCGAGAGTAACAACAATATACTGCTGCTTCATCTCTTCGGAGAATTCAAGTTCGTCTGCTTTACTCATAATTTTTTCCTCCAGCCTTAGAATAATGAATTAACATCGAGAATCAATGCGACTTCACCATCACCGAGGATAGTTGCACCGCTGATGTATTTATTATCTTCGATAACCTTACCAAGAGACTTGATAACGATTTCCTGCTGTCCGATAAGATTGTCAACTACGATACCAACAAAACTTTCGC
>DAISYI010000066.1:0-6873 GCA_036825385.1 Lachnospiraceae bacterium
GTATGCTACTCGGCCTTCTACTCCTTCTGGAACGAGTTTTTCGTGGCCTTCCTGGAAGTAGCGGTCTTTTGAACCGTTCTTCATAGCAGCGATAGATCCCATTCCACGGTAAACTTTGTATTTTCTTCCCTGGAAGAGTTCTACTTCACCAGTTGCCTCGTCGCATCCTGCAAACATTGAACCCATCATACATACTGAACCACCAGCAGCGAGGGCCTTTACCATATCGCCAGAATACTTGATACCACCATCGGCGATGATAGGAGTACCAGTTTCTGAAGCTGCGCGGTAAGCTTCCATAATTGCTGTAACCTGTGGGACACCGATTCCGGCAACGACACGTGTTGTACAGATTGAACCAGGTCCGATACCAATCTTTACAGCATCAGCTCCAGCTTCGATAAGTGCTTTAGTTGCATCATAAGTAGCTACGTTTCCAGCGATTACCTGGAGATGTGGGAATGTGTCTTTAACTTTCTTTACAGCTTTGATTACGTTTGCTGAGTGACCGTGTGCACTATCTACTACGATACAGTCAACGTGTGCAGCTTCAAGTGCAGATACACGGTCCAGCATATTGGATGTAATGCCTACGCCGGCGCCACAGAGAAGACGACCCTGTGAATCTTTTGCGGAAAGAGGATACTGGATCTGTTTCTCGATGTCTTTGATTGTGATAAGTCCCTTGAGTTTGAAGTCCTTGTCTACGATAGGAAGCTTTTCAACCTTGGCCTTGGCAAGAATTCTCTTTGCTTCTTCTAGTGTGATTCCTTCTGGTGCAGTTACGAGATTCTCAGAAGTCATACATTCTTTGATAGCACGATCGAAGTTCTCCTCGAATTTGAGATCTCTGTTTGTAATGATACCTACAAGCTTGCCGCTTGCTTCTGTGATAGGTACACCAGAAATTCTGTATTTATGCATAAGCTCTTCAGCTTCTGCGAGCGTATTATCAGGTGAAAGTGAGAAAGGATCTGTGATGACACCATTCTCTGATCTCTTTACTTTGTCTACTTCGTCAGCCTGAGCTTCGATAGACATGTTCTTGTGGATAATACCGATACCGCCCTGACGAGCCATGGCGATTGCCATACGATGCTCTGTAACAGTATCCATAGCTGCTGACATCATAGGGATGTTCAACTTGATTTCTTTTGTCAAATTAGTAGATAAGTCAATCATGTCAGGTGTTACTTCTGAGTACTGAGGAACCAGAAGTACATCGTCGAAGGTAATGCCTTCACCGATAATAGTTGCCATTACAAACCTCACTTTCAATTGGGAAAAAGAAAAATAATTTACAGTTGTATTAGTTTCAAATCTTAATGTGAGATTGTAGTAAAAAAGAAAAAAAGTGTCAAGTGGCACAATGAAAATAATTCAATATTAAGCAAAGTATCTAAAAAAATACAAAATTGATTGGGCCTTTTTGTGGCAAGATGTGTTGTGTACTAAAAAGTTGTGAAAAATAAAGAAAATGCAATACCTTTGCTATTTACAAGACCTTTTTTAGATATTAAAATGAAGTATAAACCTAAATTGGATTTCTATAGCTTTGGAGGCGCAAATGAATAACGTTATCCATAAAGAAAAGGTGGTTAAATTATTAGATAAGGGTGGGGATATTGCTAATCTTATCGGAAGACAGGAACAGACTGAACTCCGTAAGATGATTATTGCAAATAGTGCGAAGTGGATGAATATTTCTACCTTGCCAGAAAGGGCGTTCAAGCTATTTGATAATAAGATGAAGGAAGATTGTTTTGTTACCGAAATGAAGCTTCCTAATCCACCGAAGAAGGGACCATGGGTTATCTTTGAGGATAGAAATGGAAAGATTAATGTCCTTATAGATACACGTAAGTCTGAGAAGGGTGTAGTGCATTATAGAAGATGTATGGCAATTGTTGCTTACTTCGCTGGTATTAAAGGTGGTATTATTGAACCTACTACTGATGCGAATGGAGTAATTAATTTTTCGGATGAGGATTGGATCCTTATTTCGATTGCGACCAGATATTGCCTTATGCCAGGCAAGTTGATTAAGAAGATTTTTCTGCTTACAAAGATGTATGCGGATGAGGGAGCACTTGATAAGGATAAGCCGTTCTTACAGTCGTTTGTAGACAATATCGTTCAGCAGGTAAAGGTACCTGAATGGGCGGTTTATTTGAGACTTCGCGAATTAGCATATTCGGAAGAGGAAGTTCGTGAATATATTCAGCCTAGAGATATTGAGGATATGATCCAGGAATATCGTGAGAAGGGTGGATATACTGACGAGACAGTATAAGTAATTGTGTTAGAAGATGGGGCTATAGGTTTGGACAGAGATAAGAATCGCAAAGAGGTACAGGAAGAACTCAAAAACATAAAGGTAAAGGTACATGAATACGATGGCGATAGAGGCATCGTTTCTACCGATGATTGCAAGGATCCGGAAGACATATTTCAGAGGATCCTTACTAGAGTGCGCCAGTACCATCCAAATACTGATATCTCCATGTTGGAAAAAGCATATGAGGTAGCCTTCAAAGCACATGAAGGTCAGAAGAGAAGATCGGGTGAGGATTATATCATTCACCCTCTTTGTACTGCGCTAATCCTCGCGGACCTCGAGCTTGATAAAGAAACAATCGTAGCAGGTCTTCTTCATGATGTTGTTGAAGATACTGCTGTAGACCTTACAACACTTGAGGAAGAGTTCAGCCCAGAAGTGGCAGTCCTCGTCGATGGTGTCACAAAGCTGACACAGCTTTCCTATGATGTCGATAAGGTTGATGTGCAAGCTGAGAACTTACGTAAGATGTTCCTCGCAATGGCGAAGGATATCCGAGTAGTCATGATTAAGCTTGCCGATAGACTTCACAATATGCGTACTCTCGAATTCATGCCTCCTCATAAGCAGAAGGAGAAGTCGAGAGAGACGATGGAGATTTATGCTCCGCTTGCACAGCGTCTCGGTATTAGCAAGGTAAAGATTGAATTGGATGACTTGGCTCTAAAATACCTGGAGCCAGAAGCTTATAATGACCTCGTGGAAAAAGTATCTCTTCGAAAGAAGGAGAGAAACGATTATGTGGGAGGTCTCGTTAATGATGTAAAGAAGGCTGTTACAGAAGCTGGAATTAAAGCTACTGTTGAGGGAAGAGCTAAGCACTTCTTCTCTATATATAAGAAGATGGTAAATCAGCATAAGACTTTGGATCAGATTTATGATCTCTTTGCTGTCCGTATCATCGTTGAGGATATTAAGGACTGTTATGCAGCTCTCGGTGTAATGCATGAGAAATACACACCTATCCCAGGGCGATTCAAAGATTACATTGCTATGCCGAAGCCGAATATGTATCAGTCACTTCATACGACTCTGATTGGACCTAAGGGTTCACCTTTTGAAATCCAGATTCGTACATATGAGATGCACAAGATCAGTGAATACGGTATCGCAGCTCATTGGAAATATAAGGAAGGTGGAGAAGGCTCCACTATTAATAAAGAAGAGGCTAAGCTTTCATGGCTTCGTCAGATCCTCGAGTGGCAGCAGGACATGTCGGACAATAAAGAGTTCATGAATGTTATCAAGAGTGACTTCAATCTCTTCGGAGACACGGTATTCTGTTTTACTCCATCTGGAGATGTAAAGAATCTTCCAGCTGGTTCTACTGCAATTGATTTTGCTTACTCGATTCATTCTGCAGTCGGAAACAAGATGGTTGGAGCGAAGGTAAATGGTAAGCTCGTTCCTATCGATTATGAAATCAAAACTGGTGATAGAATCGAGATTCTTACTTCGCAGAACTCTAAAGGACCTAGCCCTGACTGGCTTACAAGAGCGAAATCTTCACAGGCCAGAACGAAGATTAATCAGTGGTTTAGATCTGCTGAAAAAGAAGGAAATATCCAAAAGGGTAAGGAACTTCTTATTGCAAATGCAAAATCAAAGGGAATTGAATTCTCTGTGATCAATAAATCTGAGTATCAGAAGCTGGTGCTTAGAAAGTATGGACTTCACGACTGGAACAATGTTCTTGCAACAATCGGCCATGGTGGTCTGAAAGAAGGTCTCGTAGTAAACAGAATGTACGATGGCTGGAAGAAAGACCATCCTCTTGTTACTACAGATGCAGATATCCTCGAGCAGGTTGAGAAGGATAACGCTGCAAAAGATACAGAGAATAAACCTCAGAAGAAGAGGAAGCGTTCGAAGAGCGGTGTAATCGTAAGTGGTGCAGGTGATATGCCTGTTCATTTCAGCCGATGCTGTAATCCGGTGCCAGGAGATGAAATTGTCGGATTTATTACCCGTGGTAGAGGTATTACAATCCACCGCACAGACTGTATCAATGTTCTTAACATACCTGATGAAGAGAAGAGACGTCTCGTAGAAGCAGTTTGGGAAGAAGATGTACTTCTCGACAATGCAAATGAAGCATTCGAAACTACGATTCGAATCTTTGCAGATAACAGAAAGGGTCTTCTCGTTGATATTTCAAAAGTATTTACAGAGAAAGATATCGACATCCTTTCTATCAATACTAGAGTTTCAAAATCTGGAATCGCTACAATTACTATTTCATTCCAGATCAAGGACAAGCACGAGCTTAATGATATCTTTAAGAGACTTCGTGCAATTGATAGTATTACAGAAGTAAAGAGAGCAATGGGTTAATGATTAAAATAACGGTAAATAAGGCCGACTACGAGTATGATATATACTCGTTGGTTCAGGCCTTTTTTCCTGGAGAAGAGCTCTATCTCGATTATCAGATTCCTGAAGATGAGATAGAGGACCTTCCATACCAGGTTAAACAGAGAAAAAAACAAATAAATGAAGGAATCACTCCTACACATACATTAAATGTCATCTATGGAAAGTCACAGGAAACAATAGACTTAAATTTCGATGATTCTAATTCAGTAAGTCTAAAACGTCACATTGATGTTAAAGATCCTCTGAATCGTCCTGAAACAAAAAATCAATTAAAGCATTCTATATATGAAATTCTTTCGGAGTATACAGGATTGGAATTGCCTTGGGGAACTCTTACTGGAATCAGACCTACGAAGCTTGCCCTCACACGTCTTAGTGATGGTGAAAGTGAAGAAGAGGTTCGCGACTTTATGAGAGATGTCTATCTCTGCAGCGAGAACAAGACTGATCTAAGTATCGAAATCTCTAATCGTGAAATTGAGATTTTGTCAGGTCTTCATACGCTTGTTTCTCATAAGATGGGAAAAAGCGATTCGCTTAAAGGGTATAGCATTTATATAGGTATTCCCTTCTGTCCTACAACATGTCTCTACTGTTCGTTCCCTTCATACAGCAGAGCTTCGTATACAGGAAAGGTTCAGTTGTACCTCGAAGCATTGAAGAAAGAGATTCATGAAGTGGCTGTACTTATGAAGGACAGAATGCTTGATACAGTGTATATCGGTGGAGGTACACCTACGGCGCTTTCGCACAGCGAACTGGACGAGCTTTTTCAGTATCTCTATCAGGAACTTCCGATGGAAAGTGTTCATGAATTCAATGTGGAAGCAGGGCGCCCTGACAGTATCACGAGAGAGAAACTTGAGGTTATGAAAAAGCATCATGTCTCACGTATCTCGATTAATCCACAGACGATGAATCAGAAGACGCTGAAACTTATCGGTCGTCATCATACGATTGAGCAGCTTAGAGAGAGCTTTGCGATGGCGCGTGAGATGGGATTCGATAATATAAACATGGATTTGATTCTCGGACTTCCAGGTGAAACGAAGGAAGATGTGCTTTATACATTTAAGGAAGTGGAGAAAATGGCGCCGGATTCTATGACGGTCCATTCGCTTGCAGTGAAAACACATTCACGTCTTCGTGAGCAGTGGGAAGAGTATAAGTCATATGTCTTTGAGAATTCGGATGAGTTTATGAGATATGCGAACGAGACTGCAGAGAAGCTTGGAATGAAACCATACTACTTGTACAGACAGAAGCAGATGGTTGGAAATTTAGAGAATGTAGGTTTTTCCGTGCCAGGGAAAGAAGGTCTCTATAATATTCTGATTATGGAGGAGCAGCAGGACATCGTAGCGCTCGGCGCTGGTACTTCTTCGAAGAAGGTTTTCCTCGATGGCTCGACTGGCAGATGTGAGAATGTTAAGGACGTAGATACGTATATCGAGAGAATTGACTTGATGATAGAGAGAAAAAGAGAACTTTTCTCGTAAATGCTT
Source organism: Lachnospiraceae bacterium (assembly GCA_036825385.1). GTDB lineage: Bacteria > Bacillota > Clostridia > Lachnospirales > Lachnospiraceae > Lachnocurva. The sequence continues at coordinate 6,220 of DAISYI010000066.1, forward strand.
GAAGAAATCTAACGAATGCAGATTTTTCCATTTATTTATTTGAGAAAAAGTTTTATAATTCTATTTTGAGTTTGTTATAAGGAGAGAGCTAAATATGGCACTTAAGAAGAAACCGGTAAACGGAATGAAGGATATCCTCCCAAACGAGATGGAAATCCGTGATTACGTTACTGGTGTAATAAAGGATACTTATAGAAAATTTGGATTCACACCTATTGAGACTCCTTGCATGGAAAGCATTGAGAATCTTACAGGAAAGAATGGTGGAGATAATGAGAAGCTTATCTTCAAGGTTCTTAAGCGTGGTGAGAAGTTGAACGTGGAAGCAGCTACAACTGAAGAAGAAGTAGTTGATTTCGGTATGAGATATGACCTCACAGTTCCACTTTGTAGATATTATTCAAATCATGCAAATGATCTTCCTGTTCCATTCAAGGCACTTCAGATGGGACCTGTTTGGAGAGCAGATCGTCCACAGAGAGGTAGATATCGTCAGTTCACACAGTGTGATATCGATATCATCGGCGAGCCAACAAACCTTGCTGAAATTGAGCTTATCACAGCTACAACTACTACTCTTGGAAAGCTCGGATTTAAAAGATTCGAAATCAGAATTAATGACAGACGTATCCTTAAGGCTATGGCGTCATATAG
>DAISYI010000066.1:6986-8202 GCA_036825385.1 Lachnospiraceae bacterium
AATGGATATGATGCTGTTTCAGTAGATAAGTATCTCGGTCTCTTCGATGCTCTTTCAGATAAAAAGGATGTAGTTTCAGGAGTAGATTTCCTTCTTTCAACACTTGGAGATAATCTTGATACTGATGTGGCTGAGAATCTTAAGGCTATCGCAATTGCTGTTGAAGCGGCGAAGGCAGCAGATTTCGAGCTTGTATTTGATCCTACACTCGTTCGTGGAATGAGTTACTATACGGGAACAATCTTTGAGATTGCTATTCCTGAATTTGGCGGAAGCTGCGGTGGCGGCGGACGCTATGATAAGATGGTTGGAAAGTTCACAGGAAAGGATGTACCTGCTTGTGGATTCTCAATCGGATTTGAAAGAATTATTCTTCTCCTTCTCGAGAGCGGATTTAAGATTCCAGAAGCACCGTCAAAGGTTGCTTTCCTCGTAGAGAAGAACTATCCTGCTGAAAAGCTTGTAGAGGTTATGAGTCAGGCTAAAGCGGCTCGTGAAGAAGGCAAGCAGGTTCTTGTAGTTCGTATGAACAAGAATAAGAAGTTCCAGAAGGAACAGCTTTCAAATGAGGGATATGAAGAGTTTGTAGAATTTTTTAATAATTAGGAGAACAGTAAAATGACACAGTCTCGTACACATAATTGTGGAGAACTTAGAGCAAGCGATGCTGGTAAGAAGGTAAAGCTTGTAGGATGGATGGAGAACTTCAGAGAGGTTGGTGCTAACCTTGGATTCGTAGTACTTCGTGATTTTTACGGAAAAACACAGGTTGTAGCATCTACTGAAGAACTCGTAAATACTTTTAAGGGTATCACAAAGGAATCTACTATTTCTGTAGAAGGTGAAGTTCGTGAGAGAAGCTCAAAGAACGAGAATATGGCTACAGGTGATATTGAAGTAGTTCCTGAGAAGGTTGAAGTTCTCGGTAAGTGCCGTCACAATGAACTTCCTTTTGAAATCAATAGAAGCCGTGAAGCGGATGAGATGCAGAGACTTAAGTATAGATATTTAGATCTCAGAAACCCTGAAGTAAAGAAGAATATCATTCTTCGTTCAAAGGTAGTAGCAGCTCTTCGTAAGGCTATGATTGACCATGATTTCATGGAAATCACTACACCTATTCTTACAGCTTCATCACCAGAAGGCGCTCGTGATTATCTCGTACCTGCTCGTAAGCATCCAGGAATGTTCTATGCACTTCCACAGGCTCCACAGC
>DAISYI010000066.1:8212-9281 GCA_036825385.1 Lachnospiraceae bacterium
TTCGATAGATATTTCCAGATTGCACCTTGCTTCAGAGATGAGGATGCTAGAGGAGACAGATCTCCAGGAGAGTTCTACCAGCTTGATATGGAGATGGCTTTCGCATCACAGGAAGATGTATTCGAGGTTCTCGAAGATGTACTTCCACCAATCTTCGCTGAGTACGGTACATATGATATTGCATCATCAGCTCCATTTAAGAGAATTCCATATCTTGAATCAATGGAGAGATATGGTTCTGATAAACCAGACCTTCGTATCGACCTTGAAGTAACTGATGTTACAGAGCTTTTTCAGGATAATGGTTTCGGACCATTCGCTTCTAAGACAGAAGATGGCGTAGCTACAGATGTATGTATCAAGGCTATCGTAATCGATAAGTTCTCAGAGAGCCGTAAGTTCATCGACAAGACTATCGATGAGGTTGAGGTTCAGGCTGGTTCTAAGCCATATTGGTTCAGAGTTGACGAGAACGGAGATATCGTAGGTGGTATTTCTAAGTTTGTTAAGGAGGACGAGGCTAAGGTTAAGGAAGCACTTGGCCTTAAGGAGAATACTCTTGTAGTAGTAACAGCTGGAAAGAAGCTTCAGGCTCAGAAGACAGCTGGTGTCGTAGTTAAGACTTTCGGTGCTAAGGTCGAAGGTCATATGGATAAGGAACGTTATGAGTTCTGCTGGATCGTAGACTTCCCTATGTACGAGATGGGTGAGGAATCAGGCGAGCTTGAGTTCTGCCACAACCCATTCTCAATGCCTTCAGGTGGACTTGAGACTCTTCTCAAGGCTGAGAGAGGTGAGGTTGATCCTCTTTCTATTACAGCGGATCAGTACGATCTCGTATGTAACGGTGTAGAACTTTCATCTGGTGCTGTTCGTAACCACGATCCAGAAATCATGGTTAAGGCTTTCGAGATGGTTCGTCTCGGTGAGGATGATGTTAAGGCGAAGTTCCCAGCTATGTACAATGCGTTTACATACGGTGCTCCACCACATGCTGGTATTGCTCCTGGTGTAGACAGAATGGTTATGCTTCTCGCTGGCGAGGATGCTATCCGTGAGGTTATTCCAT
>DAISYI010000067.1:0-8962 GCA_036825385.1 Lachnospiraceae bacterium
CTTTTTTTGTCATCTTAACTTAATGACATTGGCTTAGGCCTCGTTTTTTTGTTGCGAAGTTTTTCTGGGAGTAAACAAACCATTGTCTTTTTCTTCAAGCTAAAGTATAATACAAGTTGTTTTGGAAATATAAATCATAGTAAACCTATAGGAATTAAGAAATGGGCTTACATAGGGCTTTTTTAGATAAGCTCAGGATTAAAGATAAAAACTTTTTGGAGGGTATATAGTGTCAAATACAATTTTGGAAGTTTCAGGACTTGAAGCTTCAGTTAGGGACGAGGAGAAGAAGATTCTCCATGGAGTTGATCTCACAGTAGGAATGGGTGAGACGCATGTAATTATGGGACCAAATGGTGCGGGTAAGTCTACACTTGGTTCTACTCTTATGGGAGATCCTAGATATGTAATCGATGGCGGAAAGATTATGTTCAATGGACAGGACATCACAGAAGAGTCTACAGACAAGATTGCAAAGGCGGGAATGTTCCTCTCATTCCAGAATCCAGTAGAAGTTCCTGGAATCACACTTGCAAACTTCATCCGTACATCTATCGAGAATAGAACGGGTGAGAGAATTAAACTTTGGGATTTTAAGAAGAAACTCAAAGAGACAATGGAACTTCTCGATATGGATCCATCATATGCAGACCGTGACCTCAATGTAGGTTTCTCTGGTGGTGAGAAGAAGAAGGCTGAGATCCTTCAGCTCCTTATGCTTAAGCCATCACTTGCTATTCTCGACGAGACAGATTCTGGCCTCGATGTAGATGCTACTAGAACAGTGTCAAAGGGAATTAGCGAATATAAGAAGCAGGTTGGTGGTGCTCTTATCATCATCACTCATGTAACTCGTATTCTCGAGGCACTCGATGTAGATCATACACACGTGCTTGTAGACGGAAAGATTATCGCTCACGGTGGCAGAGAACTCGTAGATGAAATCAACGAGAATGGATTCGCTAAGTACGAGAAATAGGGAGAGTAAGATGAAGGAAAAAACACAAGTTTCTGACATCGACAGAAGTCTCTACGATTTCCGCTATGAAGATAAGGATGCTTACAAGGTAGAGGAAGGTCTGACTCCTGAGATTGTCGAACAGATTTCAAAAGAGAAGAATGACCCTGAATGGATGAGAGAATTCCGTTTGGACTCACTTAAGAAGTTCAACAAAATTCCATTCCCAGATAACTGGGGACCGTCTATCGAGGGATTACATATGGAGAACATCGTCACATATGTGCGTCCAAATACAAGACGTATGCAGGATAGTTGGGATGATGTTCCTACAGATATCAAGGATACATTTGAGAAACTCGGTATTCCTGAAGCTGAGAGAAAGTCTCTCGCAGGTGTAGGTGCTCAGTACGACTCTGAGCTCGTATACCACAATGTTAAAGAAGAAGTAGCTGCTCAGGGTGTAGTTTACACTGACCTTGAGAGTGCTATGAAAGACCCTAAGTACGAGAAGATGATCAGAGATCATTTCATGAAGCTCGTACCACCTACAGACCATAAGTTTGCAGCTCTTCACGGGGCGGTTTGGTCAGGTGGTTCATTCGTATATGTACCAAAGGGAGTAAAGCTTGATATTCCACTTCAGTCATACTTCAGACTAAATGCTAAGGGAGCAGGACAGTTCGAGCATACACTTATCATCGTAGATGATGATGCTTACCTTCACTTCATCGAAGGATGCTCAGCTCCTAAATACAATGTTGCAAACCTTCATGCTGGTTGCGTAGAGCTCTATGTAGGAAAGAATTCTACTTTGAGATACTCTACTATCGAGAACTGGTCTAAGAACATGTATAACCTGAACACTAAGAGAGCGAAGGTGGAAGAGAACGGAAAAATCGAGTGGATCTCAGGTTCATTCGGTTCACACGTATCTTACCTCTATCCAATGAGTGTGCTAAACGGTGCAAACTCTAGATCAGAGTTCTCTGGTGTAACTTTCGCCGGAAAGGGACAGAACCTCGACACTGGATGTAAGGTGGTACACAATGCGCCTAATACATCTAGCTTCGTAAATACACGTTCAATTAGTAAAGATGGCGGTGTTTCTACATTTAGAAGCGCGGTAGTTATCTCAAAGAAGGCTAAAGGCTCAAAGTCTTCTACATCATGTCAGTCACTTATGGTTGACGGTATCTCACGTTCTGACACAATTCCAGCTATGGATATCAGAACAAATGATGCTGATGTAGGACATGAAGCAAAAATCGGACGTATCTCAGATGACGTAGTATTCTATCTCATGTCACGTGGTATGTCTGAAGAAGATGCGCGTGCGATGATTGTACGTGGTTTCGCTGACAACGTAGGAAAGGGACTTCCGCTTGAGTATGCTGTTGAGATGAATAACCTCATCGGTCTCGAGATGAAGGGCGCAATAGGATAGGAGGAATATGATGGCAGATACATTTACAATCAATAATATTCCTTCACCTACTTGGAACTGGCTTCATATGAATGATGCCAGAATCGAAGGGATAAATGGAAACAAGTCTGACTGTAAGATTGAAACAGAAGGATTTAATTTCGAAGAGAGAAAAAGCTTCAACCTTTCAGAAGTTAGAACTGGAATGGGCGAAGAAATAAAGAAGGCCGTAGAGGAAAGAGGAAGTGTTCTTGCTTTTTCCGCGAAAGCGGGTACAGAGAACAAGGCGAGACTCAATTTCGAGTATGCCGATTCTTCTGTAAATGGTGTAGAAATCACTCTCGAGAAGGATGCGAAGGCGCTTGTGATTATGAATATGAGCGGACTCGATTGTGAGTCAGAGGCTACACTTCAGACTAGATATCATGTTGCGGAGGGCGCATGCCTTACACTTGTTCAGATTGAGCGAGTTTCAAAGGATGCGAAGTTCTACAACGATATCGGTGGCCGCGTTCTCGAGGATGGCGAGTTTAAGCTTATTCAGTTGATTCTCGGCGGACATGAGAACTATTACGGAACTTTCTCAGCGCTTGAGGGAAAAAGAGCAGCATTTACATCGGATGTGGCTTATCTCCTTGCTGGCGATGAGAAACTTGATATCAATACAGTTTCAGATCATACAGGAAAGAAGACTTTCTGTGATATAAATGTTTCGGGTGTTCTTCGTGATTCTGCGAAGAAGGTATTCCGCGGAACAATTGATTTCCACAGGGGATGTGCGGGCGCGAAGGGAAATGAGATGGAGAATGTCCTTCTCATGGATGAAGGCGTATGGAATCAGACGATTCCGGTCATCCTTTGCGATGAGGAAGATGTAGAAGGAAATCACGGTGCTTCAATCGGTAACATCGATGAGGAGCTTCTCTTCTATATGAAGTCTCGAGGAATCGAGGAAAAAGCAGTTTATGAAATGATGGCAGATGCACTTGTTGAATCTGTAGCTGCTAAAATTCCAGATGAATCTACTAGGGAGGAACTCACTAGATAGTTTGTCTTGGGTCAGAGGTATTATATGATGACAAAAGAAGATTTAGAGATTAGAGCCGAGTTTCCGGTTCTTGAAAATAGAAAAATAACATACCTTGATAATTCTGCTACTACACAGCGCCCACCGTGCGTGATTAAGGCTGTGCAGGATTATTATATGAATCACAATGCGAACCCGATGAGAGGTCTCTATGACCTTTCTATCGAGGCGACAGATGCTTATGAGAATGCTCGTAAGACTGTTGCAGATTTCATCGGCGCGAAGAGCGAGAAGGAAATAATCTTTACTAGAAATACTTCAGAGAGTTTAAATCTCCTCGCATACAGCTATGGAATGAACTTCCTGAAGGAGGGCGATGAAATCGTAATTACTATCATGGAGCACCACAGCAATATGCTTCCATGGCAGCAGGTAGCTAAGCATACAGGCGCGACTCTGAAGTATATCTATCCTGAGAAGGATGGTTACCTTTCACCTGAGAAGTTTGAGGAAGCTATTACGGACAGAACTAAGTTTGTTTCTGTAACTCAGATTTCAAATGTATTTGGTAGACTCAACGATGTAAAGAAGTTTGCTGAAATCGCTCACAAGGTTGGAGCGGTTATTTCAGTGGATGGTGCACAGAGCGTTCCACACATTCCTGTTAATGTAATTGATTTGGATTGTGATTTCCTTTCTTTCTCTGGACATAAGATGTTTGGACCAATGGGAATCGGTGTTCTCTATGGAAAGAAAGACCTTCTAGAAGAAATGCCACCTTTCCTTTATGGTGGAGAGATGATAGAGTATGTAACAACAGAAGGTGCTACATACAACGAAGTACCTCACAAGTTTGAGGCAGGTACAGTAAATGTAGGTGGAGCTGTCGGACTCGAAGCGGCTATCAAATTCATGCAGAGATTCGGATGGGAGACTATTCTGAAGCGTGAAGATGATGTAACGACTTATGCTTTTTCCGAAATGAAGAAAGTACCGCATGTACATATTCTCGGTGCGGATGATCCACATGATCACCACGGAATTCTTACATTTACAATTGATGGCGTTCATCCACATGATATCGCTGCTATCTTCGATGAGGAGAATGTAGCGGTTCGAGCTGGACATCATTGTGCACAGCCGCTTCATAAGTGGCTCGGTTCACTTTCGACAACACGTGCATCACTTGCTTTCTACAACACAAAGGAAGACGTAGACAGATTTATCGCTGCGCTTAAGAAGATTCGTCCTAGCATGGGATACGAAGATTAAGGTGGAAAAAATGGGAAATACTTTTTATAATGAAATCCTTACGGATCATAATATGAATCCGATTCATAAGAAAAAACTTGAGAACCCTACGATGACACTTGAGGGAGTTAATCCTTCATGTGGAGATGATATCATCTTGAGTTTCGTCGTAGAGGATGGAGTTATCGCTGATGGCGGTTTCGAGGGAGATGGATGTGCGATTTCACAGGCTTCATGTGATATCATGCTCGACCTCTGTATCGGAAAGCCTGTAGATGAGGCGAAGAGACTTGCTGAGATCTTCATCAGAATGATTACTGGTAAGATCACTGATGAGGAGAGGGAGGAGCTTGAAGAGGCTTCTATTCTCGAGGATATTTCACATATGCCAGCTCGTACAAAGTGTGCGGTTCTCGGCTGGCATACTATGGAAGAGATGCTTGACGAAGAGTAATTTAGGTAATAGGTAATTTATATGAAGGCTTTATTTTTTGACGTAGACGGAACACTTGTAAATTCAGAAAACGAAATTCCAAAATCTGCATATGATGCGATTAAGGCTACTAGAGAAGCTGGAAATCTCGTATTCATCAATTCTGGAAGATGTTATTGCATGATGACTTCCCTTAAGGACAAGATTGATGTGGATGGACTTCTCTGCGGATGTGGTACAGAGATAATTTATAAGGGTGAGAGTGTCTATAGTAATGTGCTTTCATATGACGTAAGAAAGCGTGTTATCGAGGCTGCTGACAAGTACGATGTTGAGATTATCGCAGAAGGCCATGATGGCGCGGTAGTTTCAGTTACATACGAAGAAAGCCGTATGGATGATATGAAGACTACTCTTGAACTGATTAGAAAGTTTGATACTGATTTCGGTGGTGAGTTTGCTCCGGAGTTCGAGTTTGCAAAGTTCTGTATCCAGGCTGATGACAAGTCGGATGTCGAAGGATTCAAGGCTGAGTTTGAGAAGGACTTCGAAGTAATGGATAGATACAATGGGTTCTTTGAGTGCGTCCCTAACGGACATTCAAAAGGAACAGCAGTAGATTGGGTTCTTAAGAAGTTTGATATCGCACCAGAAGATGCTTATGTCTTCGGAGACTCAACAAATGATCTTTCTATGTTCAAGGTTTCTGGTGTAAATGCTATCGCTATGAAGAAGCATGACAAGGAACTCGATGAATATGCTACATATGTAACTGACGCTGTTGAGAACGATGGCGTAAAGAAGGCGATGGAGCATTTCGGTCTCATCTAAGATTGATATAATATGATAAATGTGATATTCTAATTAAGAATCGTTCAGGCTCTCTTTGTAAGAAAGGGAGCATTTTATGAAAAAGAAAATATTCTTACTTTTGGCCGTCGTAGCTCTTTTGACGGTCTTATTTTTCCCTCTAATTAACCGGGTAAATGCATCTGGTGGCAATCTGACGGCGGAATCAATTCTGCCGGAGAACTATCGTGATAACGGTGATACTAGCCGTTTTCTTTTCGACCCTAGATTTTCTACGATGACTGGTTCGACGATTTTGTATCAGAATAATAGAATTTACATTCAGCTCTATAACTGCTCGTATACAGGAATCTTTAATTACAGGCCTGAGAATTATATCGTCTGTGCTTACATAAGAAAATCGGATGGGAATTTCATATGGCTGAATCAGGTGGATAGAGAGGCTATGCTGAATGACTGGTCGTGCGTGCAGAGGGTTGGACCGGTTGATGTGCATAAGACTTATGATTATGCGCCGGTTGAAATCGAGGGTGCATCCCCGCTTAAACCGCGGATTGCTTTTTCCGATGTCGGAGCGTACGGCGAGAGGGTTACGTTCGCGGGTTCATGTGACTGGAGCAAGACTTCGTATTCGTTCGATTATTATGCCATAAACAAGAAGACGGGTAAGCAGTCGTATGTAGCTGATGAGTACACGATGCTTCGCGCGGACGACTATCTGACGGGGTTCTATTATTGCGTTGATACGAATCGCGGTGACACGCCGTATTCGGCTTCTTGGAAAAAGCTGTCGACAAGCGACACTTCAGGTGATACGAAATCGCTTTCAGATATGCTCTCTCAGGAGGTTGTAAGCAGTGAGCGTGATTATTATGTCCATGTTGTTTCGAAGAGTTATACAGGGCATTTTAGCAGCGTTTCTACGGCGAAGATACCGAAGAGGGGTGTACATAGGGTTAGATATGATTTGAAAGGCGGAGAGGGCAGCATAGCGCCTCAGACGAAGTGTTACGGCCGCGAGCTTGAGCTTAGATGTGATGTACCGAAGAAGGCTGGTTATACGTTTGTGGAATGGAAGGGTGCAAGCGGAGAATCTTATGAGCCTGGTAGTAAGTATTCGAGGGATCAGAACGGTGGCGAATATGTCCTTTCGGCTGTATGGAAGAAGAATACTTACACCTTTATGTATGATGGAAATTCGAAGGATGGTCGTAATGGTAAGGTGACTGGAGAGATGGCTCCTGAGACGAAGTATTATGATTCGAAGGGACTTTCAGGGTGTGCGTTTGAGAATGAAACTAGGGATGATTTTGGGTTCAACAAGTATAGTTTTACGGGTTGGAGCCTGGATTCGGATGACAAGTATCCTCTCGTTAAGAAGGATGATGTTTCTCGATGTCAGGTGTCGGATTTGATCGATAAACAGGGGTTGAAATACACGGATGGAGGTAAGATTACGCTCTATGCTGTGTGGGATGAAGAACCTGTTATAGAGAATGTGAAGGATAGGTATATTACGGATGAGGAAGCGAAGAGTGTGACGGAGGAAAGTCTTCTGGAAGGGGTGACTGCGAGAGATAGAGAAGACGGAGTTATACAAGGATTGAGTATTCGAGATTTTTCCCGAAGTGATTTCGAAATAGAAGGGAAGAGGAAGGCTGTCGAACTCGAAATAAATGTGAAGGATAGTGCCGGGAATGTCGGTCGAAAGAAGTTTCGCGTTTGGGTAATCTCTAGTAGTGCGATTAAGGATAATGATGGCGCGTCGGAGTATGTGAGGTTTATCGATGGTGAGAACTATGACAAAAATGATCCTAAGGTTAAGAAGGCGAAGGAGAGCGGAGGTCTCATCGATGATTCGATTTGGTACTGGGAAGATAGCTATAGAAAGGCTTTCAACGAGAGTCGGAAGGAAACTGTAATAGCGAGGAAGAAATACGACTATAAAGCGCTTCGTAAGCCTTGAATTTTGTGCTGTTTTGGGATACTATAAGGAGGCTAGATTAAAGAAAACCAAAACGGTGGGAGTGAATATAAATGAGTCAGGAAAAAGTTCAGAGAAGAAAAGAACAGAAACTTAACATGAAGAAGGAAGTAAAGAAGAGAAAGATTCAGCGTAGGATTACAGCTGTAATCGGATGCATCATTGTAGTTCTTCTTTTGGTTTGGTTAGGTTTCTCTATTGAATCAAGATATACAGCTTACAGAATCGATCATCATGACACTGTAAAGGTGGACATGTCAGAGATTTCAAATTTTAAACTTGATTAATTGGGCAAGGTGATTTTTAATCAGTTGCGCCGAATTAAATGATTATGTTTTTTGAATGCTGCGCTGGAAGGTCGGTTATCCAGTCTTTCTGGCGCAGTATTTTTACCTTGAAAAGCGCATGTAATCAGCGCAAAATCAGGATGATAAAATTTTTTTGAAAAAAGTTTAAAAAACCTGTTGACAATATGCCATCAGTTTTGTATTATATAATGCGTCGCGAGCGACAAGCGAGCGAAACAAAATAAGATATGCGCGAATGGCTCAGTTGGTAGAGCACGACCTTGCCAAGGTCGGGGTCGCGGGTTCGAGTCCCGTTTTTCGCTCTAAGGATGCCGCAGTGGTGGAATGGTAGACACGAAGGACTTAAAATCCTTTGAACAGAAATGTTCGTGCGGGTTCAAGTCCCGCCTGCGGTACTTTTCCGTAGGGAGGACAGAGAAATAGAAGGACGCTGGAAGGCGTCCTTTTTTTGTTTGGTGGAGGTAGGTGTGATTTGTTTGTGTGTGCCATGGCCATGGCAAGGTCGGGGTCGCGGGTTCGAGTCCCGGGCGTTGTATCTCCAATTTATGTTTCTTTTGCCCTTACAGGGCGAATTTGAACCTCCGTTCGTTTTCCCAGGGCGGTGCCCTGGGCTAGATAATGTTGATGCCCTTACAGGGCGGACGGGAGGATCACACGGGGCTGGGTTCCCTTATTCGTATCAATAGTGGTAATGTCTCGCCTAGCAGGATTCCTTTGGGATGTGCGGATATGTTCTTACAGGGCCGAACTAGCACATACATTGTC
>DAISYI010000068.1:0-8701 GCA_036825385.1 Lachnospiraceae bacterium
TATATCATTAGCGGCATCAAGAATGCCAAAGAGGTGAAAGTAGGTGACACTATAACCCATGTGGCACGTCCTTGTGACAAGGCCATCGAGGGTTTCCAAGAAGTGAAACCTATGGTTTTTGCCGGTGTCTATCCCATCGATCCTACAGACTACGAAAACCTTCGTGCCTCGTTGGAGAAACTGCAGTTGAATGATGCGTCGCTGACTTTCGTACCAGAGACTTCTGTCGCACTTGGATTTGGTTTCCGATGCGGATTCCTCGGACTACTTCATCTCGACGTAATCCAGGAGAGACTCGAGCGTGAGTACGACCTCGACCTCGTAACTACAGCGCCAGGCGTAATCTACAAGGTTCACAAGACAGATGGTGAAGTAATCGAACTTACAAACCCATCAAACCTTCCTGATCCAGCAGAAATCGAGTATATGGAAGAGCCTGTAGTTGATGCTGAAATCATGGTTACATCTGAATTCATCGGAGCTATCATGGATCTCTGCCAGGAGCGTCGCGGTGAATACATCAGTATGGAATACATCGAGGAGAACAGAGCTGTCCTGAAATATGTACTCCCTCTGAACGAAATCATCTACGATTTCTTCGATGCGCTGAAGTCACGTTCACGTGGTTACGCATCACTCGATTACGAATTCAAAGAATACAGAAAGTCTGAGCTTCAGAAGCTCGATATTCTTATTAATAAGGAAGTGGTCGATGCGCTTTCATTTATCGTATTTGCAGATTCTGCTTATACGAAAGGTCGCAAGTTCTGCGAGAAGCTCAAGACTACAATTCCTAGACAGCTTTTCGATATTCCTATTCAGGCGGCTGTCGGCGCGAAGGTTATCGCCCGCGAAACTGTAAAGGCTTACCGCAAAGACGTTCTCGCGAAGTGTTACGGTGGTGACATCTCTCGTAAGAAGAAGCTTCTCGAGAAGCAGAAGGAAGGTAAGAAGCGAATGAGACAGATTGGTTCTGTTGAAATTCCGCAGGAAGCATTTATGAGCATTTTGAAACTAGATGAAGAGTAGAAGCTTTTTCTGAAAAAACTTCTGACTAGAAATGGGTAGAAATGGAAATCTACATACATATTCCTTTTTGCATCAGAAAATGTAATTATTGCGATTTCGTCTCAGGCGTCTCAACTGACGCGGAGCGAAGTCGATATACGAAAGCTCTCGAAAGAGAGCTTTCTCTTTATGCGCACAGGTTTAGAGATGAAGTGGTGACTTCGGTCTTCATTGGCGGTGGTACACCGACGTTTCTCGAGGAGAATCGACTTCTTTCTATAATAGATACTGCGCGAAAGCTTTATAACTTAACACCGGATTGCGAGTTTACGATTGAGTGTAATCCAAAGACGGCGTCGTATGAGAATTTGCTGAAGTATCGCGCAGCTGGAGTGAACAGGCTTAGCATCGGACTTCAGTCTGCAAACGATGATGAGCTGAAGGAGCTCGGTAGAGTTCATACTTTCTCCGATTTCCTTCGTACGTATGAGAATGCGCGAAAAGCTAATTTCAAGAATATAAATGTCGATATCATGACATCGCTTCCGGGTCAGACGAAGGAGAAACTTCAGAAGACTTTGAGTTCTGTTTACATGCTTCGACCGGAGCATATTTCGGCTTATGATCTAATCATCGAGCCTGGAACGCCGTTCTACGACAAGTACCACGATGACATTGAGAGACGCGAACGTGGGGAAGAGACGCTTTTTCTGCCAAACGAATCCCTCGAGTGCGAACTTACTAATTATATAGAAGAGTTTCTCACGTCGCATGGTTATCATCAGTACGAGGTTTCGAATTTTGCGCGCGATGGTTTCGAGTGCCGTCACAACAAGGGCTATTGGGAGAGGGTGCCTTACCTCGGCGTCGGCATTTCGGCTGCTTCGCTCATAGATGAGACGAGATGGACGAACACGTCTGATATCTTCGAGTACATGGAGGCGATGGAGAACGTCGATGATTTCCGCTTCCCAGTAGAGGACGAGCACAAACTCACGAAGTCTGAAGCGATGGAAGAGTTCTTCTTCTTAGGTCTTCGGAAAAAGGAAGGAGTTCTACGTGCGGACTTCGAAGATTATTTCCGGACATCTCTAGATGGCGTTTATGGAGACGTCCTTCGCGATTTGAAAGAGAAAGAACTTCTAATAGAAGAAGCAGGAAACATACGACTCACAAAACATGGAATGGATGTATCGAATGTTGTGTTGGCTGAGTTCTTACATGACTGATATATATCCTTTGGCAACTGCGTTATTTAAGTTTTGAAGCAATGTTTTATAACGATAAAAAGCACGTGTATTTTTATTTTATATTTAAAAATACACGTGCTTTTTTCGCTTTAATAAGAATACAAAAAAATTGAACTAATAAGTTGACAAAGGAAATTGAAGGGTTTATATTATCAGTAGTAAATATTAGCACTCCAATTATTTGAGTGCTAACAATCTTAAAAAGCCATAAACAACACATCTAAAAAGGGCTAAATGTATGGATGAATTAAACGAGAGAAAACAAAATATCCTTTATGCGATTATCAAGAATTATCTCGAGACTGGTGAGCCGGTCGGTTCGAGAACGATTTCCAAAAGCTCTGGATTATCTCTTTCGTCTGCAACGATTCGAAATGAGATGTCAGATCTGGAAGAACTCGGTTACATCGCATCACCGCATACATCTGCAGGTCGTATCCCTACTGACAAGGGTTACCGCTTCTATGTAGACAGACTTATGCTCGAGAAGGACAGAGAAGTTTCTGAGATTAAAGAAGTAATGGTTACGCAGACTGAGAAGATGGAGAAAGTCTTCAAACAGCTTGTTTCATATGTAGCTAAGACGACTCAGCTTCCTACAATGATTTCAGCTCCTTCGATTACGAAGAACAGAGTAAAGTTCATTCAGCTTTCTACCATCGATGACAATCACATCCTTCTGGTAGTTGTTATGGAAGGAAATGTAGTTAGAAACCGAATGGTAAAGAGAAGCAGCGGACTCGATAATGAATCGATTCTCAAGCTTAACATGCTTCTCAACACACATCTGAATGGTTTAACACTTCAGCAGATTAATCTCGGACTTGTTTCAAAGATAAAGGAACAGGCCGGTGAATTCGAAGGTATAGTCGAAGAAGTACTGAACACCATCGCAGATACAATTTCTGAAGATGATTTGGAAATTTACACAAGTGGAGCGACAAACATTTTTAGATATCCGGAACTCGCGGATTCAGAAAGAGCCAGCGAATTCCTCGATCAGTTTGAAGATAAAGAAGACCTCGCCGAACTCATCTCAGAAGTTCAGGAAGACTCAGAGAGAAGCGGCACAGGACTTCAGGTCTATATCGGAGACGAGTCTCCATCGAAGAATCTAAAAGATTGTAGTCTAGTTACAGCGACATATGATCTCGGTGATGGAGTAAAGGGAACGATTGGTATCATCGGACCGAAACGTATGGATTACGAGAATGTCATGAATAACCTTTCAAACCTGAAAAACCAGCTCGAATCCACACTGAAGCGTTCATCAGAGAATGCAAATGAAAGTTAGAAAGGGAGTAATAAGTTTTGGCAAAGAAGACAAAGGTTGAAACTGAAGACGTTAAAGTAGAAGTTGAAACAACAGAAGAAGCTACTGATAACGTTGAAACAAATGTAGAAACAGAAGAGACTACAGAAGAGAACGAATCTTCAAAAGATACAAAGAAGGACAAGAAAGACGAGAAGATTGAAGAGCTCACTGACAGAGTAACACGTCAGATGGCTGAGTTCGAGAACTTCCGTAAACGTACAGAGAAGGAAAAAGCTTCAATGTACGCATCTGGTGCTAAAGACACTATTGAGAAGATTCTTCCTATAGTAGATAACTTCGAGAGAGCACTCGCTTGTGAATCATCAGATGAAGCATTCAAAGATGGAATGGACAAGATTTACAAGATGATGGTAAAGAATCTCGAAGAGATGGGAGTAACTCCTATCGATGCTGCAGGAAAGCCTTTTGATCCAAATCTTCATAATGCAGTAATGCATATCGATGATGATTCATTTGGAGAGAATGAAGTAGTAGAAGAACTTCAGAAGGGCTACATGTACAGAGACACAGTTCTCAGACATAGTATGGTAAAAGTAGCAAATTAAGCTTTTTCAGAGCAAATAAGTAAGACCAAACGGTCAGTTTAGATTAGAGTTTTGGAGGTAATTAAAATGAGTAAGATTATCGGAATCGACTTAGGTACAACAAACAGCTGTGTAGCAGTTATGGAAGGTGGAAAGCCAACAGTTATCACTAACCAGGAAGGTGCACGTACTACACCATCTATCGTTGCTTTCACAAAGAACGGCGAGCGTCTCGCAGGTGATCCTGCTAAGCGTCAGGCTGTTACAAATGCAGATCATACAATTTCATCAATCAAGAGAGAAATGGGTAAGGATTACCACGTAGATATCGATGGTAAGCAGTTCAGCCCACAGCAGATTTCAGCTATGATTCTTCAGAAGCTTAAGGCTGACGCTGAGAACTACCTCGGTGAGACAGTTTCAGAAGCTGTTATTACAGTTCCTGCTTACTTCAACGACGCTCAGAGACAGGCTACAAAGGATGCTGGTAAGATTGCTGGTCTCGATGTAAAGAGAATCATCAACGAGCCTACAGCAGCTGCTCTTGCTTACGGTCTTGATAACGAGAACGAGCAGAAGATCCTCGTATACGATCTCGGTGGTGGTACATTCGACGTTTCAATCATCGAAATCGGTGATGGTGTCATCGAAGTTCTTGCAACAAACGGTGATACACGTCTCGGTGGTGATGACTTCGATAACAAGATTATCGACTGGATGGTTTCAGAGTTCAAGGCTCAGGAAGGCGTAGATCTCTCATCTGACAAGATGGCTATGCAGAGACTTAAGGAAGCTGCTGAGAAGGCTAAGAAGGAGCTTTCAGCTGCTACTACAACAAACATCAACCTTCCATTCATTACAGCTACAGCAGAGGGTCCAAAGCACTTCGATATGAACCTCAGCCGTGCTAAGTTTGATGAGCTTACATCAGATCTCGTAGAGCGTACAGCTATTCCTGTACAGAACGCTCTTAAGGATGCTGGTCTTACAATCAATGATATTTCAAAGGTTCTCCTCGTAGGTGGTTCAACACGTATCCCTGCAGTTCAGGCAAAGGTTGAAGCTCTTACAGGTAAGGAGCCAAACAAGTCACTTAACCCAGATGAGTGTGTAGCTATCGGTGCTTCAATCCAGGGTGGTAAGCTTGCTGGTGACGCTGGTGCCGGTGACATCCTTCTTCTCGATGTAACACCACTTTCACTTTCAATCGAAACAATGGGTGGTATCGCTACAAAGCTTATCGAGAGAAATACAACAATTCCTACAAAGAAGAGCCAGGTATTCTCAACAGCTGAGGATAACCAGACAGCAGTAGATATCAACGTAGTACAGGGTGAAAGACAGTTCGCTAAGGACAACAAGTCACTCGGTCACTTCAGACTCGATGGTATCGCTCCAGCTCCAAGAGGAATCCCTCAGATCGAAGTTACATTCGATATCGATGCAAATGGTATCGTAAATGTATCTGCTAAGGATCTCGGAACAGGTAAGGAACAGCACATCACAATCACAGCTGGTTCAAACATGTCTGACGAAGACATCGATAAGGCTGTAAAGGAAGCTGCTGAGTACGAAGCTCAGGACAAGAAGAGAAAAGAAGCTATCGATGCTAAGAACGAAGCTGACGCTTTCTGCATGCAGACAGAGAAGGCTCTTAACGAAGTAGGTGATAAGGTTTCAGCTGATGAGAAAGCTACAGTAGAAGCTGACATCAAGGCTCTCCGTGAGATCCTCGACAAGTACAAGGACAACAATGACCTTACAGATGATCAGGTAGCTGAAATCAAGTCTACAAATGAGAAACTTCAGACATCTGCTCAGCAGGTATTCACAAAGATGTATGAAGCTGCTCAGGCTGCGCAGCAGGCTGCAGGTGCCGCAAACGCTGGTGCTGATGCAACTCAGAACGCTGGTTCTACATCAAACGCTGAAGATGACATCATCGACGCTGATTTCAAAGAAGTTTAATTAGTAAACTAAGGAAATAAAAATGGCAGAAACAAAAAGAGACTATTATGAAGTCCTCGGTGTTGATAAGAATGCCGATGAAGCAACTATAAAAAAAGCATATCGTAAGCTTGCCAAGAAATATCATCCGGATGCAAATCCGGGTGATAAGGAAGCTGAAGCTAAGTTCAAAGAGGCTTCAGAGGCTTATGCAGTTCTTTCTGACCCAGAGAAGAAGTCTAAGTATGATCAGTTTGGTCATGCTGCATTCGATGGTGCCGGTGGCGGCGGATTCGACTTCTCAGGAATGGATTTCTCAGATATTTTTGCAGATATCTTCGGAGGTGGCGGCTTCGGCGGTGGCTTCGGAGGATTCTCAGATATCTTCGGAGGTGGAAGAGGTTCTAGATCAAATGGTCCTATGAAGGGTGCAAACACTAGAGCAGTTATAAACATCTCATTTGAAGAAGCTGCTTTCGGTTGCGAGAAAGAACTTGAAATTACGCTTAAGGACGAATGCCCTACATGTCATGGAACAGGTGCTAAACCTGGCACTTCAAAACAGAAGTGTTCTAAGTGTGGTGGACAGGGTAGAGTAGTACAGACACAGCAGTCGCTCTTCGGTACTATCCAGAATGTGACAACATGTCCAGCTTGTGGTGGTAGCGGAGAAGTTATCGTTGAGAAGTGTACTTCATGTCATGGATCAGGATATGTTTCAAACAGAAAGCGTATTAAGGTTTCTATCCCGGCAGGTATTGACGATGGTCAGGTTATCAGAGATAGAGGAAAGGGCGAACCAGGAAAGAATGGTGGTCCTCGAGGAGACCTCCTCGTAGAAGTAAGAGTAGCTTCACATCCTATCTTCATGAGACAGGATTATAACATTTACTCAACAGCTCCTATGTCATACGCACAGGCAGCCCTTGGTGGAGAGATTTATATCGATACACTTGATGGAAAGGTTGCATATGAAGTAAAACCTGGTACACCGACAGACACTAAGATTCGTCTTCGTGGTAAGGGTGTTCCTACACTTCGTAATGACAAGGTTCGTGGTGACCATTACGTAACTCTTGTAGTTCAGGTCCCAGCTAATCTTTCTAAAGAAGCCAAAGAGAAGCTTAAAGAGTTCGATGAACTTTCAGGTGATTCTCTTAATACAAAGAATGGCGCTGATGCTTCGGAGAAGAAGAAAGGCCCATTTGGTAGAAAGAAAAAATAATATCTAATATTGATATGTGTGAGGCAGACCTACGGGTCTGTCTTTCTTTTTTTTTAAGATACTATATGTAGAAGTGCCAGTCAAAATGTGGTATTGTAAAATAATAAACATAAGGGTTGATGATTTGGCTGAATATGACTACAATGTGAACAATCTGTGAAATATTAACTTTATTATCAGAAAACTTGAAAGTGCCGATATATATTGTATAATAAATATAGAGATAGAGAATGGGCAGCATTATCGAAAGGTAATTACGCAAAACTATAGGGCCTGTAAAATGGTAGCCAGTTGCAATCGTCTCTTTTTGCGATGCAATTGAGCGAGAATATGGAAAGTGTGCATCGCTATATGGCGATGCTTTTTGTGTTTATAAGGGGTTCGATGGGAGTTAGTTGGGATAGAAAGGAGAGAATTATGAGTAAGAAGAAAGGAAAAAATAAAGAACTTGAGTCGAAGAATAAGCTGCTTAAGGGCGCCGCTGCTACAGGGATTGCACTTGGTGGTGCATATATGATGAATGCAGGCGGTACTGTTTATGCAGCAGAGTCTGAGATGTCTGAGCAGGAATTGAGCGAGAGCGCAACACAGGAGTTGGTCTCGGAGCAGGAATTAAAAGCTTCTGAAGCGGAATATATTCCGTTTGAATCGGAAGTTGTTACTAGTGAGGCCAAAAATTCAGAAGCTTTAAACGATTTTAATAGTGAAACATCAAAAGAAGTAAAACTCAATGAATCAAAAGCGTTAAAGGCTTCAAAGAAAAATGAAGCGCTTAAAGTAGAATCAAACCTGAGAGACGTCGGAGATGATGGATTTGAACATGAGGATCATGATTCAGATGTTAATAATCAAGGTTGTATCAAGAATTCCCATCATGTAACAAAGGTTGCCGACGGTGAGTACAAAGTTGGCGATGAAACGTACAAAGTTGAAGGTGGCAAGATTGTAGCGGTTAAAAAATATAGACTATTATTCTTCTCGTATTGGGATTATGAAAGCGACGATCCTTTTATCGGAAAAGAATTATACAAATGTAAAGGTAATGCTATGGTTGTTAAAATCTCGGATGACGAGTGGCTTGAATTCCAGTCGTCCGGACTGGTTACATACACACATGCAATACCTCACGGGGATAGTTTCGATTTATTAACAGATGAAAACTATCATGTTTATAGTGAAAGTGTTTCGGTTAGTGAATCTGAAAGCGAGAGTATTAGCGAAAGTATAAGCGAGAGTATCTCGGAAAGCCAGAGTATCTCAGCATCTGTATCAGAGAGCCAGAGTATAAGCGAGAGCCAGAGTATCTCGGCATCGATCTCAGAGAGCCAGAGTATAAGCGAGAGCCAGAGTATCTCGGCATCTGTATCAGAGAGCCAGAGTATAAGCGAGAGCCAGAGTATCTCGGCATCGA
>DAISYI010000069.1:0-3884 GCA_036825385.1 Lachnospiraceae bacterium
TAGCTGAACGAATATGATCTGTGATAAGACGAATAGATACGTCTACATTCTCATCTTCCTTATATTTCTTATTTGCGTATTCACATACCTTTGTACGGATAGCTACCATAGTATCGATGTCGAATACAGACTCTACATCCTGCATTACTACAGCAAGTCTCTCAAGTCCCATACCTGTATCGATATTCTTCTGAGCAAGCTCAGTATAACCACCATGTCCGTCACCTTCGAACTGTGTGAATACATTGTTCCAGATTTCCATGAAGCGGTCGCCTTCGCCACCCATTACATCATCTGGACCTGTACCATATTTTTCTCCACGATCATAATAGATTTCTGTACATGGTCCGCAAGGTCCTGCACCATGCTCCCAGAAGTTATCTGATGCACCAGTCTCATCACGACCGATTCTCATAATTTTGTCAGCAGGAACACCTACTTCTTCATTCCAGATTTTGAAAGCTTCATCATCATCGATATAGATTGTTGGATAAAGTCTTTCTGGATCAAGTTCCAAAACCTCTGTGAGGAATTCCCATGACCAGTGAATAGCTTCTGTTTTGAAGTAATCACCGAATGAGAAGTTACCAAGCATTTCGAAAAATGTAAGATGTCTCTCTGTCTTTCCTACGTTCTCGATATCGCCTGTACGTACACATTTCTGACAAGTTGTAACTCTTCTTCTAGGTGGAATCTCCTGACCTGTAAAGTAAGGCTTAAGAGGAGCCATACCAGCATTGATAAGAAGCAAACTATTGTCATTGTGTGGAACGAGTGAAAAACTCTTCATTGCGAGATGGCCTTTCTTCTCTGAGAAGAAATCCAAATACATTTTTCTTAATTCATTAACACCGTACTGCATTATCTATTATGTCGACCTTTCCTTTATTTTTTCTGTACCTCAGCTGTATCTGAAGCAGCAGCGCCAGCATTCTTCAAGTCAGAAGACTTTCTCCATGCCACGCCAAGTTTAACTGCGATTGTAACGCAAATGATGCTTACTACAAAAATAAGCGCATAAGTGAAAAAGCTGTTCATGAAATTAATCATAAGTAACCTCCTGTCTAAAAAACTATTCAGACAAAACAACATTATAAAATATGTTACTACTCGGTTCAAGACTGCCTTTACCATAAAAACGCAAAAACCTAGCATTATTATAATACTTTTCTCTTTCAAAGAATAGATGTGATTCTAAAACAAGCAAATATTTTAAGCGCAGGGAGAGAAATCATGGCGCTGTAACAGTTTTCTGATTTGGTTTGGAGTTTAGTTTATTGTTGATGAAAGATTTACGAGCTCGTGTTTCGACTTTTGTTTGAACAGTGTTTTCGCGTTCTTATGGCGAAAACACTGCGAGTTTCGAAACACGATGGATGCGAAGGCATCCACCGCGAGTAAATCTTGAATCTTACAATAAACAAACGACAAACAATGAAGAAAACTGTTACAGCGCCATGATTTCTCTCCCTGCGCTTATGGAATGGGTTGTTTTAGAATCACATCACTCTAAACTCAAACGCCGCTCTACGCGTAGTATTCCTGTGCCGAATAAAAACTTTTTTCATAGCTAAAAACAAACGAAATCGACACCGCTAGCAAATAAAACGGCATCCCCTCAAGCCCAAACATCTCAAAGCAGAACAGAAGCGCTGCCATCGGGCAATTCGTTACACCACAGAACACCGCTCCAATTCCAAGTGCGGCTCCGAAACTAGGATCTATAGAAAGCATATTTGAAAGCACGCAACCAGAAGTCGCACCAATTACAAAAGAAGGAACAATCGCTCCACCCTTAAATCCAGCCGCAAGAGAAACTGCAGTGAATAGAATCTTAAGCGCAAAATCAAACCATCTCGCCTCTCCCATAATTGCCTTATCTATAAGGAAAGTACTTGCTCCGTTATAACTCTGTTCTCCTACTATGAGCGTTAGTCCCAAAACTATAACTGCACCTACGAAAGCCTTCAAATACTTATTTTCAAAAAGCTTCTTGAAAATCTTATTCGTGTAACTAATTGCAAAGATAAACAGAAAAGCAACCAACCCCAGAATAATCCCTGCCAAAGACACCTTCAGAAGATTCACAATCGTTACATCCGGAACGAAAATCTTCGGTTGATCCAGCGTAGGCGCTCCAATCAGTATCGCTACATATTTAGAAGAAATCGAAGCAAACACAACCGGAACAAGCGCTTTGTAATGAATCATTCCGACACTGGAAATCTCTATTGCGAGAATCGCTGCTGTAAGTGGAACTCCGAGAAGCGCTGAGAATGCCCCCGCCATTCCAGACATAACCATGATAGAAAGATTCTCTTCCTTAACACGAAGAACCCTTCCAGTGTTATAACCAATAGAACCGCCAAGCTGAAGCGCAGCTCCTTCTCTACCAACAGAACCACCTAGAAGATGGGAAAAAACTGTAGCCACAAAAATCTGAAACGCCATTCTCTTTGGTACAGGCATATGTTTCTCCGA
This sequence comes from Lachnospiraceae bacterium, assembly GCA_036825385.1. GTDB lineage: Bacteria > Bacillota > Clostridia > Lachnospirales > Lachnospiraceae > Lachnocurva. The sequence continues at coordinate 2,482 of DAISYI010000069.1, forward strand.
TGCCATAAGAACAGTATTTGTATCGGCTTTCTTTTTTCCCGTAGTAATATCGTAAAACCACACGATCAGGACACATCCTATCGGCATCAAAAAGATAAGCCACGGATTTGCCTCTCTCAAATCCGTAGCCCCTTTAATCAAAATTCCAAAATAGGATCCAATCACACCCGTAATACATCCTATCAGGACAGATACAGCAGTATATAATACATACTTTGCGTCCAGTCTTAAGCTTTCTTTCAAATGCTGCATATAAACTTCGTACATAAAACTAAAACCTTCTAATTCGCTTCATTCTCGACTTCATCTTGTACATCGCTTTGTCGGCTCTCTTCTTCGCTTCATCGAATGAAATCGAATCGCCATTTCTATATAGAGAAACACCATACGCGATTGAGAGCTCATTCTCCCAACCATCGCGTCTTCCGATAAGTTCCTGGTTTCTTTCAAGCGTACTCATAAGAAAATGCTGATTCTCTTCAATCGAGCCATCATCGAATTTATCAAACTGAACCAGAGCGATAAATTCATCTCCACCTATTCTAAATACATGTCCCCAGTTATCAAAAGTACGTCTCAAGACCTCTGATGCCGACTTCAGATACTGATCTCCTCTGTCATGGCCGTAAACATCGTTCACCATCTTCAAATTATTCAAATCCATATTTACGATGATGACACCTTCTGATTTTCCATTATCAACGAGATCTTTAAGCTTCATTTCCTCTCGATAATATGCTGCTCTATTCTCGATACCAGTAAGTTCATCAGTATATGCCATTCTTTCAAAAGCATCTGCTTTAATTGCTTTCTTTGTATTTCGATTAATCTGCATATTGTAGTGCTTTGCCATAACAACAAGCATAATCGAAACTGTCACACCCATAAGTCTCGAAGAATTCGAGGTCGTCGTTCCTACTTCGACATAACGGAATATCGAAAAGAACACACTTAAGATTAAACACAGGAATCCAACTGGCATGAACCATGTCTTTCTTCGATACGATTTTGACTTGGAAAAAACTGTTCTTCTCGCAATTACATATGAAATATAGAAGCATTCAAAAATCATAATCACCTGAACCAATGGCAGGTATTCATGATAATCCTTGTAGCCGATCATAGATGATGCAATCAGAAACACAACCATAAGTAAGTTCGCAAATATAGTAATGTAGATTGGTATATTTTTCCGAACCTCATAGAATTCATGAACAAAAGCAGTCGCCGCAAACGAAGCAAAAATCATCATAAATACTTTCGTATTCTCAGACATAATGCCTCGTCTTACAATATAGATCAGCATGTTCGATTCGAACATTACCCAAATAGAACCAGTGACTCCCATGATAGAAAGGAACTTCATGGAGTAACCCTGTCTATCATCTTTGGGCAAACTCTTT
>DAISYI010000069.1:3894-4367 GCA_036825385.1 Lachnospiraceae bacterium
GAGAGAACGAAAATCAATGCTGAAAGGAATATTCCAAACAGCGAAAGAATAAATGGAAAAATCGTTTCTCTTACGTTTTTTGCAATATAGGAACCAGAACTGCCTATATAAACATTTGTAAGAAGTCCGCTTCTATCTCTATAAGTGGCGTAAACAAGGATTCTGAGTTCTTTTGAGTTGGATCCCTCTCCCAGATTTACGAAATGTACCTTCTGACCATAGGTCTTTCCGGCAAGTCTAGGTACTTTAGGCTGATAATTATAGATCATTTTATTGTCGAGATATACTGTGAAATCGACATGTTGAGACACAAGCATAAGTTCCTGATTATCAGACATTAAATCAGGAAGTTTTTTCTTCAGAGTATAATCCGGAAGATGATCCTTCTTCGTAAAGCGCATATCATCCAAATCGACAATCTTCTTCTCATCGAGGATCCATCCCGAAGTGTACTTACTACACTGAGTTCTTTC
>DAISYI010000069.1:4377-4729 GCA_036825385.1 Lachnospiraceae bacterium
AAGGCACAAAAGCAGCGACCAGGGCCAAAAGTGCCATGATCGCTGTTGCTATTGTTAGTTTTCTAAAGAATTCATTCACCCGTGCTTTTTTCATAACTCAGCCCACATCCTATTAAGCTTCCATGAAATAAAGACGACTGTCTCCTCCCTTGAATACTCTTACATCATTTACACCTGTTCCAATGTAATTCTGTGTAAGTCTGGCTCCTGCTCTCATCAGGACATTTCCATATTTGTAGGAGTCTTCATTCTCTCCATCGATGTGATAGAACTTATCAATCACATTGTGGACGAACGAGTCCTGCTTAACATGGATAGGTGCCATGGTATTGATGAGACTTCCAAAGGCCTT
>DAISYI010000069.1:4739-8351 GCA_036825385.1 Lachnospiraceae bacterium
AGAAATGATACTTAGTATTTGCATCCAATCCCTTTGCATAATACGTAAGATGAGGATCAGCCGCTTTGATAAGCTTCTCGCCTATCATACCAACCGCTACTTTTTTGTCTTCACTTACTATTGTCCATTCACAGAGGTTCCCGCTTCTACCTCTGTAGAATGTTCCGTTCTGAAAAACATTTCTATATTTCTTATAAATCTCAATTTCATTCTTGATGTCATTGAGTTCATTTTTTGACATATCCAACAGATTACATTCTACTCCCATATTACCAAAGAATGCAACATGTGCACGAGTAGAAAGTGGAGTAATTCGAAGCGTCTGGTGATTTGGCACTGATGAAATATGGCAAGTATAAGTATTCTGAGGGTATCCGTAAGAATATCCATTCTGAATATCCATTCTGCTAATCGCATCTGTATTATCACTAGCCCATATCTGAGGGAAGTATGAAAGCATTCCGAGATCGAATCTGTTACCACCCGATGCACAGCCTTCGAAAAGTATCTCTGGGAATTTTTCCGTAAGCGTCTTCAGTAATCTATAGAAACCAAGTACATATCTGTGAAGCACCTCACCCTGTCTATCACTTGGAAGATACTTGCTATAAATATCAGATACGATTCTATTCATATCCCACTTTACGTAATCAATCTTCGCCGAGCTAAGAACAGTTGTAAACTTATCAATCATGAAATCTACAACTTTTGGATTTGCAAGGTCTAGAAGTCTTTGATTTCTTCCTTCACTATGAGCCATTCCTGGAATATCCATTGCAAACTCTGGATATGCTCTATAGAGATCAGAGTCAACATTTACCATCTCTGGCTCAATCCAAATTCCAAATTTCATATCGAGAGCGTGAATCTTGTCCGCGAGACCTTTGAGTCCATGTGGAAGTTTCTTCGTATTTACTGACCAGTCACCGAGCGCTCTCTTGTCATCTATTCTATTTCCAAACCAACCGTCATCCATTACGAAAAGTTCGATTCCAGCTTCTTTACCCTTCTTCGCAAGTTTCACAAGCTTATCTTCATCAATATTGAAGTAGTTCGCTTCCCAGCTATTAAGTAGAACTGGTCGCTCTAAATCTCTCCACATTCCTCTTACGATATGCTTACGAACAAATGCATGGAAGTTCTGGCTCATGCCGTTCATTCCCTTGTCACTTACAGTCATTACAACCTCAGGAATCTCGAAGCACTCTTTACTATCAAGAGTATATTCAAAGTTCGTAGGATTGATACCTGAAACTATTCGGGTTTTTCCGAAGGAGTTTACTTCATATGCTGTGTAATGATTACCACTGTAAACGAGGTTGAATCCATACGCGATTCCATAATCTTCAGTAGTAGTCTCATGACTCATGATTGTGAGCGGATTGCTTCTAGATGAAGATGTTCCTGTGAAGCTAGAGTTAACAAACTTTCCACCCGAAAGAACTGTATCCGTTCTATTCATCTCATTTGTCCATCCGCCATGGAATGATGTGATTCTGTAGCCTGCTTCTGGGAAATCGATAAGTGCTCCCATCGCTTTCTTTAGAATCACGCGATTATCAGATTCATTCTTGAATACAGCACTTCTTGTAATTACATCGCATTCATTGAATGTGCTGTAATACATCTCAAGCACATATCCATGATTCTTATCTTTGAGGCGAACCACGAGATGATCCGAATCACCATCGAAATCATATGATGTAGGCATTGTCTCGAAGTTCTTCTTCTCATCGAGAAGTTCGGATGAATCGAATACGAAATCAAGTGTTGAACTTCCGTCTGGTGCTTCGATTTCAATCATAGCTTCTCTGATGTCGCCTTTACCGTAAAAAGCCGCCTCGCTATCGATATCCTCGAGAGAATATGCCTGATGCTCTGTGTCATACACTACCGCATTTCCATGCTGATTTGTGTGAGACTCTGAAAGATCTGTATCTGAATCTACATGAATATATGGACCATAGTACAGATGCTCGAGCTGCCCCGTAGGACAAACTCGAAATGCATATGTAGTATCTTTTGTGTCAAGGACGAATGTATCGTCATGAAAAATAGAAATCATTTAGTATTACCCCTTCTTTTTCCATGTATAACTAGAAAAGAAATTATGCCTGATGTTTCTGCTCTAACTCACCAGCGATTTCTTCAACCTTAGAGTCAGTAAGGATATATTTCTTCTTGAACCAGAAGAATGCAAATACGAGTCCGAGGATAGGAAGAATAGTCATAACCATACGAAGTCCCATCTTTGAAGACTGCGCTACACCCTTTGAAAGGTCCATAAGTTTCTCTGCTTCAGTCGCATCTCCGCTCTTAAGGTTGAGGAACTGAAGTGCGATAGATGTGATGAGGATAGCGATTCCTGTTGCAAGCTTAACTACGAAAGTCTGCATTGAGAAGATAACTGATTCATCACGTCTGTTATTCTTAAGTTCGCCGTAATCTACAGTATTTGCAAGGAATACTGTGATAATAACATTGTTCATACCAGCTGCTGCCATGATGAGTACACCAGGTACGAGGAAGACTGGAACTGCTGTAACACCAGCTGTTGCAAGTCCGAGTAGAATTACATATCCGATGATTGAGATACCGATGCTGATGTAGAAAATTCTGATTGAGTTAAAGAAGTTTCTAAGCAATGGGTACAGAGCCATCATAGCGAGGATCTGTGCTGCACCAGCTACTGTATTGAACAGTGTGTAATCTTTGAACCAGTTTACACCACCGAGATCATACTTGAAGAAGTAGATTACGAGGTTTGATGTAACATAAAGTGCTGTGTTGATGCAAACGATTGCAACTACTACTGCCATAGCCTGGTCGTTCTGGATGAGTGCTCTGAACATCTCTCCTACGCTAGGGCTTTCGATATCAACTGTTGATTTTTCCTTTACAAAGATACATGTGATAGTGATGAACACTACGAACAAGATTGCGATGATCCATGCGAAGTATTTCAAACCTACGATTTCGATCTGGTTATTTGAACCGCCACCAAATGCAGAACCGAGTGCATGAACGATCATCATAGTCAAAATAGAAACGAGTGCTGAACCTACACCTGCGCATGAACGAGCGAGTGTTGTAAGACCTTCTCTCTCCTTACCACCTTTTGTGAAGGCAGGGATCATTGACCAGTAAGGAATATCCATCATTGTGTAAGTAACACCCCAGAGGATATAGAAGATTGCACAGTATGCGATCAATCCGCTACCACTGAGTGATGGTGGACATGAGAACATAAATCCGAGGATTACTGCGTTTGTAACTGTACCAATCATAAGCCATGGGCGGAATTTACCCCACTTTGTCTTTGTCTTTGCAACGATAACTCCCATGAGAGGATCGTTGAAAGCATCAAAAATTCTCGCAGCCATTAGAATGATTCCAAGTGCGATCGAGCTCATTCCCAATAAATCATAGAAATAATATTGGATATATGATGCTGATAGCATATATACCATATCTTTTCCAACAGCTCCAAGTCCGTAAGCCGCTTTTTCGGCGCCCGTTAGATTTCTCTTAGTTTCCATTTTTAATTCCCTTTCTTAAATAACCAGCCTATTTTCTCATCCCCATTGCGAGTTTGATTACGTTATAAGCCCC
>DAISYI010000069.1:8414-8666 GCA_036825385.1 Lachnospiraceae bacterium
GCTGAATGAATAGCGCCCCACATTTCATGCTTTCCTACTCGCTTGATGAATAGCTTAGGCACTGGATAAAAAGCAAGTTCTGATGGTTTAGTTACAAGTACATCACAGCTTCTCATAAGAAGGTTTGTGATATATACTGCCTCGAAGATGTCGCTGTGGCAGAACACCGTCACGCCGCCGTTGCTCGGACCGTCGAGCGTTTCCGCCCAGTCGGAAAGTCCTTTGTAGTCGTTGAAGTGCATCTTGGCTTCG
>DAISYI010000070.1:0-8613 GCA_036825385.1 Lachnospiraceae bacterium
TATAGTAATGCTAGTATATTTGATATATGTTTTTAAAACAACTCAAATGGAAACTAGAGATGTTGATTTGAAAACTGTAAAAGAGAATGAAAATAAAATGCAAATCAGCAGTATAGTGTGGTATGTAATTAATGCAGGGGTTGTATATATAATTCTTAAAAATATATACATGTATTATATGTTAAGAGTTGCTGTTCTCTTATTAATTATGTTTGAAATAATAATTCATTTTTCGTTGAGATTATATAGATATAAAAACGTTAGCGTGTAAGCTGTTGTAAGAAAACTAATATAGCCTTACTTGAGACTTGAAAAATCTCGGGTAAGGCATTATAATTCTTCATTGCAATATAACGACAGTTCATTTGTACCTTCCTGTCGCTAAACAAAACCAGGACTACATAGAATCAATGGATTTTTTGTGTAGCTCTGCGTTTGTGCAGAGTTTTTTTATTGGAGAAAACTATGGAAAGAGTCATAATCGATTGTGATCCAGGAATAGATGATTCACTTGCTATCATGCTCGCGTTGAATAGCCCAGAGCTTGAGGTTGTAGGAATCACTATTGTTGCGGGAAACTCACCTGTAGAAATGGGTTTTTCGAATGCAAAGAAAGTTCTCGACTTTATGGGACGCCTCGATGTGCCGGTATATGCGGGTGCTGATCGACCTATGAAGAGAGAGTATATAAACGCGCTCGACACTCATGGTGAAGACGGTTTGGGAGAAAGTTTCTTGCCAGAAGTAGAGGATCAGGTTATTCCGGAAAAAACCGCAGTCGATTATATGAGGGAGACTCTTAACAGTGGTGATGTTTCTATCATTGCGCTTGGACCGCTCACAAATATTGCTGAGCTTGCAAGAGTCGATGAAGAAGCTTTTTCCAAGTGTAAGAGAATCGTTTCGATGGGCGGAAATTTCAGAAGCCATGGAAACTGTTCTCCAGTCGCTGAGTACAATTACTGGGAAGACCCGGATGCGGCGAAGTTTGTTTTTGAAAAGCTCTATCAGCACGAACGCGAGATTGAGATGGTCGGCTTAGACGTGACTCGTGAGATTGTTTTGACGCCGGAAAGACTTGAAGAGATGAAGTTAGCAAACCCAAGGGTGGGTGATTTCGTCGAGAAGATTACGAAGTTTTATTTCAAGTTTCACTGGGAGTGGGAACATATCCGAGGTTGCGTAATCAATGATCCGCTTGCGGTGGCGCAGTTTATTGAACCGGATATTTTAAAGGGATTTGATGCTTACACGGATGTGGATCGATTCTGGGAGATGTTTCTGACTAGAATTCTCGGGATAAATTAAGGTACGTATTAAAACGTATAGGAGAATTTATAAGATGAACACAAAAACAAAGAGACTTACTGTAATTGCACTTGCTGTAGCGATTAATATCGTAGGAGAGAAGATTTCACTTTTCTTCAAGTGTCCGCTTTACCTCGATAGTATCGGAACTATTCTTTCGGGTATCGTACTCGGACCAGTAGCTGGTGGACTTACAGCGTTTGTAGGTGGACTTATCAATACTGTTCTCGGCGATGAGTTCGCAATCTATTTTGCATTTAGTGGTGTGCTTATGGGTATCATAGCAGGACTTCTCATGCATAACCGTAAGAATACATGGGTGAATGCTATCTGGAAGACTTTCATCATCGTCCTTCCTGCATCAGCACTTTCTGCATGCATTGAGACTTTCCTCTTTGGTGGAATCACATCAGCTGCATTTACTACATTTGCAATTCAGGCGCTTTCACAGACAGCTATGAAGCTTATCGGTAGCGCGTTCCTCGTACAGCTTGGTACAGATTATGCTGACAAGCTTCTCGCGGTAGCACTTGTGCTTGCATGTATGAAGAGACTTCCTTATGAGATGACACATTTCGCTACGAAGAGTGTTACGGAAGTGAATGAATAATTGAATTTGGTGACTTAATGGCCGGTTTGAAGTTTGTACTTCAAACTGGTCATTTTTTATTGAATTGAAGTACAAAAACAGTTAATGTAGTTATCAGGCACTGATATTTTTGCTTAAAGAAAAAGAGGAAAGATTACATGAGTTATGAATTGAATGAAGAAAGATTTCTTAAGGAAATCGAGAAGGAATTGTCTATTGATTCTGTGACTGGTCAGTATCATGAACTGCAGGATTACCTTGTGGGTGAGATTGAGAAGCTCGGCTTCACAGCTCAGACTATGCATAAGGGTGGAATTCTCGTAGAGCTCGGTGGAGAGGAGAATCCAATTCTCGTTACTGCGCATGGTGATACTATCGGACTTATGGTTCGTCATATCAATCCAGATGGAACGATTAAGGTGTGCAAGGTCGGTGGACTCTATGCTTACCATGCAGAGCGTGAGAATGTGCGAATCCACACAGATTCAGGTAAGGTCATTACAGGAACTATCCAGAGAAAGAATGCATCAGTTCATGTTACAGAGGATGAACTTGATAAGGAAGTTCCATCTTTTGATACAAATTCTTTCGTAGTTCTCGACGAGGATGTAAAGAGTGCAGATGATGTACGCGCTCTCGGAATCAATATCGGTGATTACGTCGCAATCGAACCACGTTTCTGTGTTTCAAATGGCTATGTGAAATCACACTTTATCGATGATAAGGCTATGGTCGCTATGTTTATCGAGCTTCTTCACGATGTGAAGGATGGAAAGATTTCTTTCGATAGAAAGGTTTATCTCTATGTATCTTTCTATGAAGAGATTGGTCATGGCGGATCAGCAATTCCAGAAGATGTGAAGGATTTCCTTGCACTCGATATCGCATGCATCGGACCAGAGCAGACTACAGATGAGAAGAAGGTAACTATCTTCTGTAAGGATAGTCGCTTCCCATACAATGCAGACATGGTTCGTGAACTTACAGAGTCAGCAGAAAAAGCTGGCTGTGATTATGTTCGCGATATATTTACACCTCACTACGGAACAGACGCTGATCCTGCGCTTGTGGCTGGCTTCGATATCAGACATGGCGCAATCGGACCTGGAACCCGCGCGAGCCACGGATACGAAAGAACACATATCGATGGACTGAAGAATACTTATAAACTTATGTGTGAGTATTTGGTGAGATAATATTTCTCTCGCGGAGGGAAAATGTTATACTATTTCTAGTTGTAAACTCGGCTAAATAATAAAGGAGAAAAGAGTTATGAATTACAGAATTGAAGGGGAACCACTTCCAGTCGTAATCTGTAATCTCGATCCAAACGAGACTATGATTACTGAGAAGGGTGCTATGTCATGGATGAGCTCTAACATGAAGATGGAGACATCATCAAATGGCGGTTTAGGAAAAATGGTAGGACGTGCATTCTCTGGTGAAGCAATGTTCCAGAACCGTTATACGGCTATGGGTGGCCCAGGTGAAATCGCTTTCGCATCAAGCTTCCCTGGTTGCATCCGAGCTTTCGAAGTAAAGCCTGGAATGGATATCGTAGCGCAGAAGTCAGCATTCCTCGCTTCAACAGCAGGGGTTGAGCTTTCGGTCTTTTTCCAGAAGAGATTCGGATCTGGACTCTTCGGCGGCGAAGGCTTCATCATGCAGAAGCTTTCTGGACAGGGACTCGTATTCCTCGAATTCGACGGTTACATCAAAGAGTATGAACTCGCACCTGGTCAGCAGATTATCGTAGATACAGGTTATCTCGCAGCTATGTCAGCATCATGCTCAATCGATGTTCAGACAGTTCCTGGCCTTAAGAACATGTTCTTCGGCGGAGAGGGATTGTTTAACACAGTGGTAACTGGACCTGGTCACGTATGGCTCCAGAGCATGCCTATCTCGCAGATGGCAGGAACTTTGGCTCCATATATTCCAACAGCGAAATAATTTATGTGAAAAAGCTTGTAAACCTCAGGGCGTTTGTGCTCTGAGGTTTTTTACGAGAAATATTATTGTGAATTCGCTTGAATTTTCCGGGGCGAATGTTTATTATAATTCAAGATGCTTTTAATACGGTCCCGTGAGGCCGTGAAGGAGAAATGAATCATGACTAAATTCTTTGATGAGGCGCGTGCAATGGAGCGCCTTAGACAAATTGCAACTACAAACGATATTTCTTTAGGCGGCAGCAGTGTCGCTGGTCGTTCTTTTATTTCCGAAATTTCAAAAATTGAAGATGGTATTGCCGCTGGTAATTTTATTTTGGTCCCGTCCTTTGTTGATGTACATGTACACTTCAGAGAGCCGGGATTTTTTTATAAGGAAACCATCGAAACTGGAGCGGCGGCAGCAGCGCGCGGAGGATACTCGCATGTGTGCGCGATGCCGAACTTGAATCCGGTTCCGGATAGCAGAGCGCATCTTCAAGTCGAACTCGATGCAATCCGTAAATACGAGTTCGAGGAGGACGGTGTGACCGAGAAACCACATGTGCATGTGCTTCCGTATGGCTCGATTACAGTCGGTGAAAAGGGAGATAAGCTCTCGGATTTGGAAGAGATAGCTGAGAGTGTTGTTGCTTTTTCAGATGATGGTGTGGGGCTGAATGATCCAGAGCTTATGCGAGAGGCGATGCTTCGCGCGAAGGCGCTCGGAAAAATCATCGTTGCTCATTGCGAAGATTTGGACTTGCGCGCGGGCGGTTATATCCATGATGGTGAGTATGCGAAGACGCATGGGCATAAGGGGATTTCGTCGGAGTCGGAGTGGAAGCCGATCGAGCGGGATTTGAAGATAGCGGAGGAAACAGGGTGTCGCTATCACGTCTGCCACATTTCTACGAAGGAGAGTGTGGAGGTGATTCGAGCCGCGAAGAAACGTGGTGTGAAGGTGACGTGTGAGACCGCGCCGCATTATTTAGTGCTTAATGATGGAGATTTGCAGGAGGATGGCCGGTTCAAGATGAATCCGCCGATTCGCTCGGAAGAGGATAGGCTTGCATTGATAGAGGGACTTCGTGACGGAACGATTGATTGTATCGCGACAGATCATGCTCCGCATTCTCTTGAAGAGAAGAGTAAGGGACTTCGAGATAGTGCGATGGGAATCGTCGGACTCGAGACTGCGTTTCCTGTTTTATATACGAAGCTCGTGAAGAGTGGTGTCCTGGAATTGGGACAGCTAATCGAGCTTATGAGCATAAATCCGAGAAGTGTGTTTGGGATAGATTCGGGCTTCTTTGAAGCAGCAAGCGAGTTTGGCGCTGAGCTACCCGGCTCGACTGAGCCGGCGCCTGGTTTACAGAGCTTTGCGTTGTGGGATGTAGCGACACCGTATGAAATCGACCCAAATGAATTTCAATCAAAAGGTCGTGCGACACCGTTCGCCGGCTGGCAGGTTTATGGCAAATGCCTCCTGAACGTCGTAGACGGCAGGGTGGTTTGGAAAGATATGTAGATAGGAAGTTAAATATAGAAAGGATGAATCATGACAGAAGTAAGAAATCTAATCAACATCACAGACTTAAGCACAGAGGAAATCGACAAGCTTATCGCAGTAGCTGATGATATTGTGGATAAGCCTGAAAAATATCAGGACATCTGTGCACACAAGAAACTTGCAACACTTTTCTTTGAACCATCGACTAGAACAAGACTCAGCTTTGAGGCTGCTATGCTTGAGTTAGGTGGAAGCGTTCTTGGTTTTTCCGAGGCCGGCTCAAGCTCAGCTGCAAAGGGTGAGAGTGTTTCGGACACAATCCTCACAGTGTGTAATTATGTCGACATCATCACGATGCGTCATCCGAAGGAGGGTGCGCCAATCGTCGCTTCAAAGCGTGCAACTAAGCCAATTATCAATGCGGGCGACGGCGGACATTTCCATCCGACACAGACTTTGACGGATCTTCTTACAATCAAGCGTAAGAAGGGCAGATTTGACAATCTGACTGTTGGACTTTGCGGTGACCTTAAGTTCGGAAGAACTGTTCATTCGCTTATCGAGGCGATGCTTCGTTATGAGAATGTGAAGTTTGTATTGATTTCTCCTGAGGAGCTTCAGGTTCCTGAGTATGTGAAGGAGAAGATGGATGCAGCTGGCGCTGAGTGGCGTGAGACTGAGTCCCTTGAGGAGGCGATGCCTGAGCTTGATATCCTCTACATGACTCGAATCCAGAGAGAGCGTTTCTTCAATGAAGAGGATTATGTGAGATTGAAGGACAGCTATATTCTGGATCTTGAGAAGCTTCATAATGCGAAGGAGGATCTCACAATCATGCATCCACTTCCACGTGTAAATGAGATTTCTGTTGAGGTAGACGATGATCCGCGCGCTTGTTATTTCTTCCAGGCGCTTTGCGGCAAACATATTAGAATGGCGCTCATTCTGTTCTTGCTGGGAATGGTGGAGTAGTTGTGATAGAGCCGGCGCGGCCGGCGTGGAATCTAGAAGGTGAAAGATTTAGGCTTTTTCCGCGAAGCGGAAGGGAGGATAGAAATGAATATTGATGGAGTTAGAAACGGAATTGTTTTGGATCATATCAGACCGGGGAAGAGTATCGAGATTTACGAGATGCTGGGGCTCGGCAAGCTTGATAACATGGTTGCTATGATTCAGAACGTGAATTCGGAGAAGTACGGAAAGAAGGACATCATAAAGATTGATGAGAATCTCGATATCGATTATGATGTGCTCGGTTACGTAGATTCAAATATTACGGTAAACATCGTGAAGGATTGTAAGCGTGTGAAGAAGATACACATGGAGCTTCCAGAGACGCTTCGTAATGTGGTGAAGTGTAAGAATCCGCGATGCATTACTTCTATCGAGCAGGAGATTGTGCATGAGTTCAAGCTTGTGGATCGCGAGAAGAAGATTTACCGCTGCTGCTACTGCGACGCAGAGCACAGGGTGAAGTAGCTTTCGGCGAGAGGTGTTGGTGTGGATGAACATGAAAAGTGCGATTCACACCAACACCAACTTGCTTATAAGAAGTTTCGGGGGAATGGGTTGGTGTGGATGCGTGAGAATGCTTGATTTACACCAATCCTAACTTGCTTTTGCACTTGATGATTAAGATTGACTTGGGCTGAGGCTTCTATTGTTGGAGTATTTTGTAAGAAAATTTAAATTCACACCAATCGGACTCGCCGAAAAGCAAGTTGGATTTGAGCGGGGTGGAGTATTCTGTAAGAAAATTTAAATTTACACCAATCAAACTCGCCGAAAGCGAGTTCAGGTTGCGGAAAGGGTGATATTTCTAGCAAAAGACCAAAATGTCACTATTTTTTTCTTTGAATTAGTAGTAGAATGTCTCTAAATAGGGTGACAAAAGATAGAAACGAAGCAAGTGTCGCCCAATAGAGTTGAGAAAGGAACTAGCTATGAAGAAGAGATTATATAAAAGCACACACGACAGAAAGCTTTGTGGTGTTTGCGGCGGAATCGCTGAGTACTTCGATGTGGATCCAACACTTATCCGACTTCTTTGGGTAGTGTTTACGCTTGCGGGCGGATCGGGAGTTCTCGCCTATATTATCTGTGCAATAATCATGCAGGATGATCCTGGATATATTGATATGAACTAATAAATGGAATGCATCAGAATCCTGAAGGCATAGCCTTCGGGATTTTTTTAGGAGTAGAAATGAACGTAAGATTAGCAACTAGAGAAGACATACCAGAAATCCTGTGGACTTTCGCGATTGCGAGAGACTATATGAAAAAGCATGACAACCCAACGCAGTGGGGAGACGACTGGCCTAACCAGGAGATTCTCGAGGAGGACATCGAGAAGGAAATCTGCTACGTGCTCACTCAGGAGAATGTGGCGCTCGGTGGAGAAGAGATTCTCGGAGCGTTTACAATGATTTATGGAAAGGATTGTGATCCTTCATATGCTGAGATTTGGCCGATTGACGAGGATGATATAAAGGCTGAAGGTAAGTGGATTTCAGATGAACCATATGGAGTGATTCATCGACTTGCAGGAAACGGCAAGGCGAAAGGTGTAGCAAATAAGGCTATTGATTTCGCGATTGATAAATGCAATGGTCATATTAGAATTGATACACATGCGAAGAATAAGACAATGCACAAGATCCTTCTCGATAACGGATTTGAAGTGACAGGACTTATAAGTGTAGGATTCGGCGAGGATCCATGGAGATATGCTTATGAACTTGTAGAGAAATAGAACTACGGTGATGAACTGAAGTGAAAAGTGCGACGGCATGAGCCGATGCATAAATAAAAGCCGATACCATGATGGCACCAGAGAACTGGAATATATCGTGGTATCGGCTTATTTTTATATTTCAAAAGTATTGTCTTTCGTTTTGTTCTTTACAATACAGAGGATGATGTCTATAACACATGTTGCAGTGAGAATAATCATATATGCATAGGTCACGACCTGTAGAATTGGGCGTATCTGATAGGCTGCGGCAATTGTTAGAATCAAGCTATATAATCCATCTTCTAGTACGATTAGTGAAAGCATATAAGCGGTGATTCTATAGAGAGTTTCTTCACAACCTTCCTTCGGTTTCACTGGAAGGTTCCAAGCTTCAGGTGGCATGAAATAACCGATTGCATAAATCATCAGATTCACTGGAAGCATAATTAGCGGAACTATAAGTAGCGTTCCTGAATGACCGTAGCCAGTAGGATTCCAGTTCCAATCATAGTGAATAGGAATATCTTCTTTCGTC